>URCT01000036.1 GCA_900546385.1 uncultured Eubacteriales bacterium
CGATCTAGGTCTATCCAAAATCGAGCCGGGCTATTTGGTTTTTGGATAGACCTCTCCCTTGGTGAAACAGGGACTTGCAAGTGACCGCGGTTTTCCGGGCTCGCAGAACCATGCTTACATAAGATTTACATATTCTGCAACGATGTATCTACTCTGCCTATATAACAATTTACGGCAAAGGGCAACTCTGCCGTTCCGCTTGGGAAATATTTGCGGAATATCTCTCTGCATCTGCTTACGTACTTTTCAAAGGTTACGTCATTCGGCAGCGGCGCGGTAGCGGAGGAAAGCAAATCGTTTATATACCTTTCTTCATCGAACCGCTCGGTATATTCAAAGTTAAGGTGTTCTTGAAAGCCCTCTTCGAAGAATTCTTTGGCTCCATTCAACTCCTCCTCCGTGATATGTCTGTCTTGATCGAGTTGCTTATCGCCCTCTGTGTTGTTAGCAATCCTCAAAATGGCAACACACTTGTCACTTTTTAATATGCGTTGACATTCTGCACGGAATTGATCTTTATCGAACCAGTGAAATGCCGTACCTACAACGACCGCATCGCAGGAAAGTGCGGGGATGTCGGTTTTCTCCGCGGTGGCTTGCAACAATCTGACATCCTGATACCGAGACAGATTCTTTTTCAACTCCGCAAACATATCATCGTTTGGCTCTACCGCGTAGACGGTACAACCGGCATCAAGAAACGGTTTCGTTAAGATACCCGTACCGGCTCCGATATCGGCAACGATACTGCCGGAGGGGATCTCCATCTTTTTAATGATATAGTCAATACATTCTTGTGGATAGGCGGGTCTGCTGTTGTAAAACTGAGCCTTGCCAGTAAAAACAGTTGTGTTGTCCATAACTCCGATTCCCTTTCCGAATTTCGTTTTGCAGATGTCTTACGCTCTCTTACATAATCGTTGCTTTTGCAACAGTATATCATATCTTCCAGAAAAAATCAATTTGCAGGAAAATGGGGACCCTCGTCCGTACCCCCTGCCAAAATAAAAAATCCCGGGAACCTTCTTCCCAGGATTTTTGGCTGGGACGGCTGGATTCGAACCAGCGAATGCCGGAGTCAAAGTCCGGTGCCTTACCGCTTGGCGACGCCCCAATATAACGAACATATATATTATATCGTATTTCTTCTTTGCTGTCAAGAGTTTTCTTGCAAAATCCACACGAATGTGTGAAATTCTTTGAAAAAGCCGCTCCGATGGCTTCGAAGCGGCTGTTGGTTGTTTAGTTCTTGTCCCGTATGTTCTGCAAAAGCTTGACTGTTTCGGAAAGTCCCAAAAGGATTGTACCGCCAATAGCTGCCATGACCCACACAGTAATTGCAAACGACAGCAGTCCATTTGACTGAAAATTCATACCACAAAATAAGCCGAGTACATAAGCGCAGACACCCATACCCCGCGAAATTTTTGCAATCGAATTCGGCTTCGGTAGAAAAATCGGTGGCTTTACTGCATATTTTTTGACTTGCTCATATTCTTCATCGGTTATTTCGATAGGAATCGCCTTGTATGGGCGATTCGGTATAATCGTTGTATCTAAACGAGGATACTCACCGTTAGGGAGTTCCTGTGATTTAGGCGCATATTCTTTCTCATATAATCCGGCAGCAATTAATATCTCTTTTCTTTCTTTTTCTCGTTTTTCTTCTAAGTATTTTGCAACTTTTTCGTTCATAAGTCATCCTCCATATCGCCGTGCAGGCTTTTTATAGTCTATATTGTATCATATATAGCCCGCTTTGTCAAGAGAAAAAGGCTATAATTAGCCTATATTGATTGCGAGGTAGAAGCTATGAACACATATACAGCCGTAAAAAACCGTTTGTTGGAGCTATGCGAAGAAAAGCACATGACCATTCACAAGCTTGCCGCCGAATCGGGTGTTGCGCCGTCCACCGTCAAGAACATTC
Organism: uncultured Eubacteriales bacterium; assembly: GCA_900546385.1. Lineage (GTDB taxonomy): Bacteria > Bacillota > Clostridia > Oscillospirales > CAG-382 > UMGS882. Next base: position 1,931 of record URCT01000036.1, read on the forward strand.
TGTACGGCAAGAGCCAAAATCCGGGCGTTGTGACGCTGAAGCTTTTATGCGACGGGTTCGGCATCTCCCTTGCCGCTTTTTTTGATACCGATGTTTTCCGCTCGTTGGAACAGGAGATGAAATAGAATACTTACGCCTTTACCGGCGTGAAACGACAGATTACCGCCGGATATGCAGAATATCGGCAATGTTCTGTAACAATCGTCTGTTTCTATATATAACAACCCTTCCGGCGCACTTCGTGCGCCACCTTCCCTTGCACAGGGACGGCAACTGCTGCCGCGGCCACTATCAGCGTACATAGCTTTGCCTGAAACCCATCTCCCTAATTTTCAATTGTCAATTTTCAACTCTCATAAACGCGCGGTACACGTGCCGAAACCGCACACAGAATCTCATACGGAATGGTGTCCGCCCAGGCGGCAAGCTTTTCCGCCGGAAGCCGTTCGTTCCCGTCCTTGCCGAACAAAACCACATCGTCGCCGACCGCCGCCTCCGGAATATCCGTCACATCCACCATGGCCATATCCATGCAGATACGTCCCACAAGCGGTGCTTTCTTTCCGTGGCACAGCACATAGCCCTTGCCCGAAAGACAGCGTTTGTAGCCGTCGGCATAGCCGGCACCGATGACAGCGATCCGCCGGTCGGTATCGGCCGTGTAGGTACAGCCATAGCTGACGCTTTCGCCTTTTTTTAAGGTGTGTACGTTGATAACGCGCGTTTTGAAGGTCATGGCAGGAACGCACGCGCTGTCCAAATCACCGCAGCCGTATAACGTCACTCCCATGCGCACGGCATCTAAATGCATCTGCGGAAAACGCACAATACCGGCACTGTTGCAAATGTGGCGATAGGTCGGTTTAAGCCCGAGCGCACGCAGCTTTTCGACCGTTTCGGTAAAGCGTGCATACTGCGTTTCGGTAAAGGCCGAACCCTCCGGCTCGTCCGCGACGGCAAAGTGAGAAAAAATGCCCTCACACACAAGGTTCGGATGCTTTTCGATCAGTTCGACCGCTTTGTGCAGTTCCTCATCGAGCGGCGCGCCGTCGCCTTTGGCGAAAAAGCCGGTGCGGTTCATGCCGGTATCGAGCTTGATATGGATTTTCACGGGTCTGCCGTCTGCCGCCCGCAAAATCGTTTTCAAATGCGCCACCGTGTCCACGGCAAGCGAAATATCGTTTTCCACCGCCTCCGGCAAAAACTCGTCAAGCACATAGCCGAGCACCAAAATCGTCCCGGTTATGCCGCCGGTACGAAGCTCAAGCGCTTCGTCGATATTCGAAACGGTGAAAAAATCACAGCCGACGGCATTTAACCGTTTCGCCACGGCAAGCGCACCGTGGCCGTAAGCATCGGCTTTGACCACCGCCGCCACTTTGGCCGGTGCGCACGCTTTCGCGGTATGCATATAATTCCCGGCGATGGCATTCAGATCGATCACGGCTCTTGTTTTTTTCACATCGGTATGATTCAGCATGAAGTTCCTCTTTTCACGATTGGTAAAGGAACGGTTACGTCGTTCCTTTGAATTTCGTTATTTTCACCTCGGCCGCGCTTCCGTCGGTCTTGGCACAAATGTCGAGCGGCGTGCCGGTTTTGCAGTCGTACACCAGTAACACCTGCACATCCGCATTTGTATACGAGACCTTATACGGCTTCACCTCGGCAAGGCCTTCGACGGCATACACGTCCTCGCACGGTTCAAAGGCTTTGGCAGGCATTTTTTCCACGCACGACACCGCGCGGTCGGCAAACAGCGACAGCATAAGATCAAGCTTATCGAGCGTGTTTTTCGGGAGTGCCGCCTTAATGCCCGAATACGAAAGACTGATAAGCTCCGCACGGTCGTCGGCACTCATTTCGGCACTGATCCCGGCAAACGGATCCGGCGATAGAATATCGATACGCACGGTTTCGCCGCGCGTCAGACGCGCCGTGCCGCAGATCGATGCGCCGTCCTTATCAAACGCAAATTCGATTTCGGCGGTATAGGGCGAAAACAGGGTTTGACACAGCGTTTTTTTGCCGGCGGCATCCGAGCAGGACGACAACAGCGGCACAAGCAACAGTAAGACGCACACCGCGCACAAGCGGCGCACAAACGGTTTTCTGCGCGTTTCGGACAAGGTTCTTGACAAGGCTATCCCTCCAAAAAATTGTTAGGGAAGCAGTTTGGCAACCTCCAAAGCGAGTTCTGACGGCAAAAGACCGTATTCGGAGACGGTTTTCTTTAAGATATCTGCCGCTTTTCCGTGCAGGTACACGCCGCACACCGCCGCGTCAAACGCCGAAACACATGGATTTGCCGCAAGGCCGGCGATAAGACCGGCAAGCACATCGCCGCTGCCGCCTTTGGCAAGACCCGGATTGCCGGTTGTGTTGACGGCATAGCGTCCGTCCGGCGAAGCGATGATCGTTCCGGCGCCCTTCAAAACCACGATACACCGGTACTTTTCGGCGAACTCCACGGCGCACGCGATTCGGTTATCGTTGATATAGTTCACATCGTAGCCGGTAAGGCGTGCAAATTCACCGGGATGCGGCGTTAAAATCGGTACTTGTTTTGCTTCCCGTAACAACTCTATGAAGGGACACAGCTGATTTATGCCGTCTGCGTCCAAAACAAGCTGGGCGGAGGCCGTTTTTAGTACGGTTTTGAGAAAATCCGCCTTGACGGTGCTTTTGTTCCAGCCGCAGCCGATGAGCACTGTGGTATATTTGGCGAGCGAATCGGCAAGCGAAGCCACTTTTTCTTTATCCTTCCAGTCGATGGGCGCATAGATGGGTTCGGGATAAGCCGCGCGGACGCAATCGATGACCTCTTTGCAAGAGGCAAGCGTCACAAGCCCGGCACCCGTCCGCAAAGCCGCGCCGACCGAAAGCACCGCCGCGCCGGTCATGGTTTCACTGCCGCAAATGCAGCATACCTTACCGAACGTGCCTTTGTTAGACATAGGCGGCCGCACGGGCAGTACGTTTCTCACATACTCATCCTCCGGCACAAAGCCACTGTTTTCGGCGGCAAACGAGTCGAGAAGCGCCTCCGGGATGCCGATATCCGCCACCTCCGTTTTTCCGCAGTAAAACCGTGCCGGATACGACAGCATTCCGATTTTATAGGCCGAGATCGTCACGGTCAAATCCGCGGCAAAGGCAATGCCGCCGACGCTGCCATCGATGCTGCGCACGCCGCTGGGCACATCCACAGCCACGCGGAACGCGCCCGACAGATTGGCTTTGTCGATATATTGATACAAAACGCTTTCTTTGGAGATTTCGCCGCGAAAACCGATGCCGAACACCGCATCGACGATCACGGTGGAAAAGGCGATCTTTTTTAACGCGATCCGAGGATCGGTGATAATTTTGCCGCCCTCCGCCAAATAGGCCTTACAGCAGGTTTGCGCCGGTTCCACGGTCGGCTCGCCGCCGAGAACGCTCACACAGATCACATTCCGGCCGTCCTTGCGCATCAAGCGCGCAATCTCATAGCCGTCGCCGGCATTGTTGCCTTTACCGCACAGCACCGTGACGGTATCGTATGGACGCAAACGGGAACGAACGGCAAAAAAAACGTTAGCGGCGGCTTTTTGCATAAGCTCCAACGGCGATACGCCCGTTTTTTCAAAATAAGACTGTTCCGCTTTCTGCATCATCTGCGGCGTATAGGTTTTCATGGTTCTCTCTCCTTCGTAACCGCAAAAGCGGTTTGCTCACTCTCGACTTTATATTATAGTACATTTAGCGGTGCTTTTCAAGAGGGAAGCCGCATTTTTTGCAAAAAAAGACAGAACCGTTTGCGTTTCGGTTCTGTCTTTCGTGTATGTATTCAAAGAATCGGCTTATACTTTAGCTTTCTTTGTATTTTTGGTGGCGTACATCACGACAAGGCCGACCACAAGGCCGATAAACGCCGGGACGAGCCAGCCCACGCCATATTCGTATAACGGGAAGACTTTGTTTAACACCGGCTCAAGGCTTTCGAAATGAATCGCCGTTTTGATAAAGTCCGGCAGTGCTTTAATGAAATCAAAGATGGCTTCAAAAAGCGTAAAGCCGGTCACGAAGCCATACACATAGCGGTTATGGCCAAAGAGGTTTCCGAAAAGGCCGAGAAGAATCAGCGTGATGGCAAGCGGATACAAGAACATCAATACCGGAACGGCATAGGCAATGATGGTGGATAAGCCGAAATTGGCAAAGAGGAAGGAAACCGTGCTGAAAATGACCGCCCAGACCTTATAGCCGAACGATTTCGGGAACAGCTTGCAGAAGGTTTCCGCGCAGCTGGTGACAAGGCCGATGGCCGTTTTCAAGCAGGCAAACGTGAAAATGCCGGCTAACACAAATGTACCGATCTTTCCGAAATAGTGTCCGGAAACAAATGCGAACACCTCGCCGCCGTTTCCGCAGATCTCGAGAAGGCCGCGGCTCTGCACGCCGACGATTACGAGAAGCACATAGATGACCGCCATGATAAGGCAGCTGAAAATTCCGGCCTTGACCGTGCTTTTGGCAACCGCTTTCGGTTCGGTGACGCCGAAATCACGGATAGCCGTGACCACAACGATGCCGAACGCAAGGCTTGCAAGCGCGTCCATGGTGTTGTAGCCCTCAAGGAAGCCGGACATAAACGGCTTTGCCGCATAATTGCCGCTCGCTTCGACCGCGCTTATCGAACCCATGGGATCGACAAACGCCGCAATGACAAGCACACCCAAGAAAACAAGGAACACCGGCGTTAAGATTTTACCGACCCATGTAACGATTTTTCCCGGAAACAGCGAAAACGCAAGGACGATTGCAAAGAAAAGGAACGAGTAAAGGAGCAAATACAGCGACTGCGTTTGTTCCGTCACGCCGAGCAGTTGCTTAACGCCCGTGTCAAACGGCGTTGCCGCACAGCGCGGAATGGCAAACAGCGGTCCGATGGTTAAGTACAGCGCACAGGTGAAGAACACCTTATACGCGCCGCCGACCTTGCCGGAAAGCTCGATAAGCCCTTCGCTGCGGCTGATGCCGATGGCGACCACGCCCAAGAGCGGCAGGCTGACGGCGGTGATCAATAAACCGATGGTCGCCGGTAAAATATTCTTTCCGGCATACTGTCCGACCATCGGCGGGAATAACAGATTTCCTGCGCCGAAGAACAGTCCGAACAGCATGACTGCGATGGAAGCAAGCTCCCGTTTGTTAAGTTTTTCTTTCAAGGTGTGTTACATCTCCTGTACAAAGTATACTATTATTTTTAACAGTATAATACACTGTATAGGTAAAATGCAATAGCTGCGCCTTGCAGTTTACACAAAGTTAACATTCGCAAAGGAGCCTTCGCAATCACAGCCCAACCATCAGCGGCAGATTGCGAAACGCCGCGGCGCGAATCTTGTTTGTCACGCTTTTGGCATGGTCTTCGAGAAAATCACTTTCCGAATCGGACAAGCCGTTTTGGCGCAGAAAATCCGCAACGCCCGTGCAAACATCCTCGATAATCTCGCCCTTGATGAGCGTGCCCTTTGCGCCGTTTTCACCGGTTAGCAGATACTCAAGGCTGTCCGCAAGGCTGCCGAGAGCCGGAAGATGGGAAACCGACCGCAGCATCCATTTGTAAAACGGCGCATGGCGGCCGTTCAACAGATGAAGTGCCGTGGCGGCGGCTTTGACAAATGCGGCAAGAGCTAACACGGCCGCACCTTCTTCACCGTGCGAAAGCGCACGGGCATAATTGTACTGTCCGGCCTGTGCCATGCCGCAAAGGCTTGCGGCAAGTTTTTTTAAGCGCACATCCTCGGGCATTCCGGTGCGGATTTGTTCGTATATTTTGGTAAATGTGCCGCCTTTATCGTAAAACAGTTCGCCGTTGGATGCGTCGGCAAGATAGTGTTCCGGCGTGTACAAAAACTCCTCCGGTGAAAGCGAAGCGAAGTTTTTGCCGACAAGCGGCGTGAAAAAATCTTCGACGGTCATCACGCCGTAGCGCGAAGCGCCGCCGCGAAGCTTCTCTTTGGTCGGCACGCCCCAAAACGTTTCCGGCAGTTTTCGATACGCCTTGGCAAGCGCAAAGCCGAACGCTCTGTCGTCCTCTTCGCTTATCCACAGGCAAAACCCGGCGCAGAAATCGTGATCCTCCGACACGCCGTCGTCAAAGCCGTACCGCTCCGAACCTGGGCCGACAAGCCCGGCGGCGATACGGTCGGCAAACGGTGCAAACTCCGTTTCGATGAGCGTTCGGCCATAGGCGTCGAAAAACGCGCGCGAAAGCTCTAAGCCCTTGATGTGCGTTTTCATACGGTCTCTTCTCCCCGGTAAATGGCTTCGGCACGGGCTTTCAAGGTATCGGCATACACGAAAAAGCCGAGCGCATCAAAGCCGCCGGCGCATTTTTCGGCGGTGTGCGCATAATAGTATTCGCGCGGCAGACGGCTTTCTTCGAACAGCGCAAACGACGCTTCGGAAAACGATGCGGCACGGGCATCGGCGGCATCGTGCGCCCCATAAAACTGCGCAAGGTTCAACAGCGTCACGGCGCGGTCAAGCACGGATTCCGGATCATCGTATTTTTCCAAAACGGCAAGGGCTTTTTGATAGAAGGTTTCGGCATGAGCTTTTTCGCCGACATCATCATACGAGGACGCCATATTATTGTAGAGTCCGGCAAAGCGGCGATCCTCGGGCGGCAGATGCGCCGCATAGCAACGGCAGGCTTCGGCATACAGCTGCAAGGCTTTTGCAGCATTTCCGAACGACCGCAGAGCCGTTGCGGCATTGAGAAGGATGGTTCCGGCACTCACAGACCCGGCAATATCCGCCTGCGGCAGCAGTTCCAGCGTTCGGCGAGCGGCGGCAAGCCCTTTTTCGGGATTTGCCGTCATACGGTAATGGCCGAGCATTTCGTTTAACACCGAAAGCTCTCCGTGAATATCATTCAAGCGTTCGGCGTTTTCGCGGTATTCGGTTAACACCCGTCCGATGGCGTCTCGGTCGCCGCGCGCATACAAACGGTCGATTTGTGAGAGCATTTCCGAAACGGAAATGTGGCCGTCCGGCTGCTTCTGCGGCGCATCCTTATAAAAATCGGTGTCGAACGGGCAGCACGGTTCGAGATAATCGCTTTTATCGAGCATAAGCATCTTCCAATCAATATATCGTATTTGTTTATACGATTATATACTATATATTGATTTTTGTCAAGCGGATTTTGCGTACACGGTTGGATGAAAAAAGGCGAAATATGTAAAAAGCACCAAAAAAGAGCGTTAAAACTTGTTCAAAACAGCAAAAAAGAAGAAATGTTTCGAAACCTCTTTACAAAAGCGTCCGTTTATGGTATACTTGCCACAGTAAAAATCCTTTAATTCGGTACGGGATGCCGGCAAGGTTCATATATTTGTGTTTTTATGCCCTTTTTATGCATAAACGCTGATTTATGTCTGTCGGTCTGCCGACAGGCTTTTTTTATGCCGTTTGCCGCGGGAGAAAACGAAAGGAGCGCCGGGTGCCATGGCAGAACAAACCGTCATTATGGACGAAAATGCGGTCAGCCGGACGCTTTCGCGTCTTGCGCATGAGATTATTGAGACAAATCCCGAAGAAACGACCGTTTGTCTTGTCGGCATCAAGCGCCGCGGTGTGCCGCTTGCCAAAATGCTTGCCGAAAAAATCACGTCGTTTTCCGACATGAAGGTCTTCCTCGGCGAACTCGACATCACGCTGTACCGCGACGATTTACACGAAAAAAGCGATCAGCCGAAGCTGTTAAACGCCGCCTTCGATTTTGATGTGCAGGGCAAAACCATCATTCTTGTGGATGATGTCATTTACACCGGACGGACGGCACGCGCCGCCATTGATGCGCTGATCGCCGCCGGGCGTCCCTCCAAAATCAAGCTGTGCGTGCTTGTTGACCGCGGCCACAGGGAGCTTCCCATCCGCGGCGACTATGTGGGCAAAAACGTACCGACCTCGCACAAAGAGCAGGTCTGCGTGAAGGTGCCGGAATACGACGGCATTTCCGAAGTAACCATTCTCAAGCACGAGGCGTAACCATTCTTACGATATTTTCCGGCTGCGGTCGGCGAATAAAATAAATCAGGAGGCTTTTACTCATGAGTAAAAACAAAACCACCATCGGTTCCGAAGGCATTTATGACGCCCGCGTGTTAGGCGTTCCGAAAATGCTTGTTCTCGGTTTCCAGCATATGTTCGCCATGTTTGGCGCAACCGTTCTTGTTCCGCTTCTTACCGGACTTGACATCGCCACGACCTTACTTATGGCCGGTCTCGGCACGCTCTTTTTCCACCTTGTAACCAAAGGCAAGGTTCCGGCCTTCTTAGGCTCGTCCTTCGCATTCTTAGGCGGTTACGGCGCTATCGCGCCGCTTGCCGGTTCAAACGGCATGAGTCAGGCTGAGCTTCTTCCCTACGCCTGCATCGGCGTTGCGGTTGCGGGACTTTTGTACCTCGTGGTTGCCGCGCTGATTAAAGCCGTCGGCGTTTCCAAGGTTATGCGCTTCTTCCCGCCGGTTGTGACCGGACCGATCATCATCGCCATCGGTCTCAGTCTTTGCGGCAGTGCCAAAAACAACTGCGATGCCAACTGGGTTCTTGCACTTACAGCTCTTGCCATTGTCATTATCTTCAATATTTGGGGTAAAGGCATGGCAAAGATCATTCCGATCCTCTTGGGCGTTCTCGGCGCCTGTGCCGTTGCCGCCATTCTTGCCGTTGCCTGCGGTAAGACCATTACCGCCGCAGACGGTGCAGAATACATCGCCATGTTCGGCAACGAAAGCTTCAAGCTGTTCTCGGTTTCGGCTCTTGAAAACGTAAAATCGGCTGCCTGGATCGGCCTGCCGATTCACTGGGAGAAAACCGTATTCGGCGGCGTTGATTGGAAAAACGGCGCGCTGATTGCAAGCTCGATCATCGCTATTGCGCCCATCGCCCTTGCCACCATGATGGAGCACATCGGCGACATTTCCGCCATTTCCTCCACCACCAAACGCAACTTCATCGAAGATCCGGGTCTTCACCGCACGCTTATCGGCGATGGCTTTGCCACCACCTTCGCTTCCCTCTTCGGCGGCCCTGCCAACACAACCTACGGTGAAAACACCGGCGTGCTTGCCCTCTCCAAGGTTTACGACCCGAGAGTCATCCGCATTGCCGCTTGCTTTGCCATCGTTCTCTCCTTCTCGCCGAAATTTGCCGCTGTCATTGAACTCATTCCGACAGCCGTCATCGGCGGTATCTCCTTCATCCTGTACGGTATGATCTCCGCCATCGGTATCCGCAACCTCATTGAAAACCAGATCGACTTCTCCAAGAGCCGCAACCTCATCATCACGGCCGTGATTTTGGTCTGCGCCCTCAGCGGTGTTGCCATTCCGATCAACGCCACCGCCAAGATCACCTCTCTTGCCGTTGCTTCGATCGCCGGTATCGTCCTCAACATCATTTTCCCGAGCTGTGACTATGTGGAAAAAACCGAAAAGGGCGGCGACGAGGTTCCGAAAGGAAATACGTACAACGTCTAAGCCTTTGCAATCATAAAAAATATCACCGTGCGCGTGCCGAAACGGAAGGTTTGCCGCGCACGGTGTTTCTCTTTGCGTTCGCCCTTGCATTTACATGCAAACTGTGCTATAATAATAGTCCTATATAAAGAAAGGAGGAGCTTTCATGCAGAAAAACACCCTTGCCTACCTGCAAAACACCGCATTTTTGGGCGGTATCGGCACAGGCTGCTTAAAGCTGTACCGCGACGGCGGCACACAGTTTGCCGGTCTTTCCAAAAGCTCCTCCAAAAAAGAGCATCCGGGCGAGCATTTGAATCCCGTTTCGTTCGCTGTCTGCGTCAAATCGGCGGAAACGGAAGCGGCCGGATATGTCTTAAAAAATCCGGAGGCGGAAGCCATTCCGGCTTCACGTATCCTTCCGCACGCACCGGTTTGCCACTTTGAGAGGCATTTCCCGTTTACGGAAATCGCGTTCGATACGGCGTCCTGCGGCATTGATACTGCCGTCACCGCCTTCAATCCGTTTATTCTACACAACTCCATCGATTCCGGCATTCCGGCGGCATTTTTCGAGGTTTCGCTCACCAACCGCTCGGAAGAGCCGTTGACCGTTTCGTTCGCCACGCTCTTAAAATCCTTCTTTTTGGCCGGTCACGGTGAACCGTGCTACGATAAAGCAAGCGGCACGTTTTATCCGTTATTAACCGAAACCTCGCCGAGTGTTGCGGCAAGGCGGCGCGGCAGTATGTGCCTGGCGTCGGATGCCTCCGATTTCACCTTTGAGATTTTACCGGATGCCGAAGATACCGAATTTTTCGCACATTTCGTCCAAAACGGCGGCTTCTTGAACGACACGGCGGCAGTCGGCACGCAAAAGAACATTTCCGCCATTTTGGCGTTTCATCTGCACCTTGAGCCGGGCGAAACCGCAAAGCGGCGGTTGGTCGCGGCATGGAGCTTTCCGTACTGTGCCGAAAGTCCGGCCAAAAGCGGCGAAAAGAACTACTATTGCCACTATTTTTCGAATCTTTCCGACTGTGTTTCCTATTGCTTTACGCATTTTGACCGGCTTTGCCGCGAAAGCACGCTTGCAAACGAGTTGGCCGGTGTGGACTCCTGTCTGCCGGAAAGCCTAAAGCCGCTCATTCAAGCGTCCCTTGCCGCCGTAAAAGATCCGGCGGTGCGCCGCGACACGCTCGGTGTGCTCAAAGGCATTTCCGAAGAAAGCGAAGACAGCCGTTTGCCGCTTTCGTTCGCGTTTGAATACTTATTTCCGGGAATCACGGTGCCGACGACGGTGCTGACCTTGAAGAATTTAATGACCGCCAAGGGTCGTTCCTCCGGCAAGGAGTTCGTTCCGTCGGCCTTTGACACCGATCTGACACCGGCAGAGACAGCCGCGCGTTTTCGCCTGATTTTACGCTTGTTTTATGCCTACCGCACCTGTTCGGAGGTGCGCTTTTACACCGAAAACTGGGTGGATATTTCCCTCATGGCCGACCTGCTTACGGAAACAGCCGAGCGGCTTTGGGCGGCCGATGCTTCCGTCGAAACGCTTCCCGAAAGCGACACGATTTTCGACACGCTTTTACCGGCACTTGCCGCCATGACGGAAATTGCCGATTTATTGCGCGACAAAAAGCGCAAAATGGTTTATCTTGACAAACTAAACGCCTGTCGGCATCGGTTTGCCGAGAAAACCGCGCTGCGATGCCGTGAGAATCCGCTCCGGGTGCTTTCATCCGCCTATGTTGCGCAAAAGCTGTGCGCCTATGCGCTGTACACCAAAGAAGAGCTTGCCGAAGCTGCCGCGCAGCTCGCCTTGCTTGCGCCCGAGCGGCTGACGCCCGACTTTTTTGCGTGTGCGATGCTTGCCGAGCTAAAAGAATGTACGCTTTGCGAAACGCTGGCACGCGCGTTTGCTTCCTTCGAATTTTCCTGCAAAAAGGATTTATATGCAAGCGCGATGGCGGTATGTGCCTTGATTCCGGCGTTTTCCGGCTTTGATTACGACAAGAACAACGGCGTTTTAGCCTTTTCGCCGGAGGAATCGCTCATGCGGAGCGACGGCGTTTTTGTCGGGTTTGTCAGCTTTGACGGCGCCTACGGACGTGTGGAATTGGGAATCGATTACATCGAACTCATTCTATATGCCGGTGAAGTCAAGGTACGAAAGGTATTTTCGCCGCACAGGACCTACCGGGTCATGTTCGGCGGACGATACCGGTTATGCGACATTGACAACCGCACCGTCACCTTAGACAACACGTTAAGCGTCACCAAGCAGAAAAAGCTGACGCTGCTCATCGACTTGAAAAAATAGCATTTTACGATCACTGCTTTACCGCAAAAGAGAGGCTTTATATGGCTACCGAAAACGAAACGAAACTCAAACGCTCCGATTATCATTACGATCTGCCGCCGGAGTTAATCGCCCAAACGCCTGCCGAAAAGCGCGATATGTCGCGGCTTTTGGTATTGCACAAGGACGACGGCTCCCTCGAACACCGGCATTTTCACGACATCATCGACTATTTGCGTCCCGGCGACGCGTTGGTTCTCAACGATTCCAAGGTCATCCCGGCGCGGCTTTTCGGCAAGCGTTTTGTAAAACTGCCGGACGGCACCGAAGCTGCCGAGCCTTCCGGAAGCACGATCGAGGTGCTTTTGTTAAAGCGGCTGGACGAACGGCGTTGGGAAACGCTTGTCCATCCGGGCAAGAAAATGAAAGAAGGCACACGTGTCTTTTTCGACAAAAAGCTGACCGGCACGGTCACGGATATCCTCGACGACGGCAACCGTGTCATCGAATTCGACTACGAAGGCGAATTTTTCGCACTGCTTGACGAAATCGGCGAAATGCCGCTGCCGCCGTATATCACCAGTCGTGAAAGTGAAAAAGACCGCTATCAGACGGTCTATGCCAAGCACGAAGGCTCGAGTGCCGCGCCGACAGCCGGGCTGCATTTCACCAAGGAGCTGCTAAAGCAGATTGAAGCTATGGGTGTGGAAATTCTGTATGTGACGCTTCACGTCGGACTTGGAACGTTCCGGCCGGTCAAGGAAGATATCATCACGGATCACAAGATGCACAGCGAGTATTACACGGTAAATGAGGACACCGCGCGCCGCTTCAACGAAGTTCGGAAAAACGGCGGCCGGATCTTTTCGGTCGGGACGACCTCGTGCCGGACGCTCGAAAGTGCAACGGACGAAAACGGCATTTTGCACTCCGGAAGCGCCAACACCGAGATTTTTATCTATCCCGGCTACAAATTCAAGGCCATTGACTGCTTAATCACCAATTTCCATTTACCTGAAAGCACGCTCATTATGCTTGTTTCCGCGCTTGCCGGAAGAGAACGCATTTTGGAGGCGTATCGCGTGGCTGTGGAGGAGAAGTATCACTTCTTCTCATTTGGGGATGCGATGCTGATTGTTTAGAGGATGCGCAAAACGGCCTCTAAACACGCCAAAACAGTCCAAAACCCCTATTTAGGCTGTTTTCGGGCTGCATTTACATACATTCGCTCACGTTTTTGCCATCGTAAAATCGCTCAAAATGCCGCACAAGTTATCAAGTAAGTGGGGTATGTTGATAAAAACGCCCTTTTTTGCATATACGTTTTCGTTTATTATTTTCAGAAAATTGTATGAAATAAACGCCGAGTTCGTTGCTGAACCCGGCGTTTTTTTACAGCCTTAACAGCACCACTGCCGCCAAGCCGCAGAGTAAAGCCGCCCACTGTCCCAAGCCCAATTTCTCGCCGAACAGCATCCGGCCGCACACAAGTGCCGCAAGCACCGTTCCGGCCGAGATGACCGGATACATGACCGCCGCATACTCGTTTCCAGCCAAAAGCAAGGTGCAGAAATTGGCGGCCGCATTCGAAAGTCCGGCAAGCCCGGCAAAGCCGACGCCGCGCACACTGCCATGCGCCGTTCGCTTTTTCAGATACGCAGCACCGAAAACCAACGTGCAAAAAGCGCAGGCATACAAGACAAATTCGCCGAGCTGTCGGTGCGGATAGGCACTTTGATGCATTTTTTGCAGGGTCGAACACAAGCCGTTGGTCATGAACGTGAGAAACACGTATAAAAGCCACTTTTTTCGGTTTTTCGCGGCAGTCTCTTGTGAAACGGATGCCGTCCCGGTACGAAGGCTTGTGAAAACCACGGACAGGACAAAAAACACAAGGCCGACACCTTGAAACACCGTCGGTTTCTCCCGTGCGAACACAATCCCGTAGGCGATCGGCAAAATCACGGAAAACGATACGATCATGCCGGTAAGGGACATCGGCCCCAAGCAGAGTGCTTTGTAACCGGTATGCATGGAAATCGCAAGAAAAACGCCATACAGCACGCCATAAGCCGCCGTTGGTGCGTGAAACCGGAAGTTCCACACCAAAAGCGCGGCAAGCACCAAAAACGCGGCAAGCGATTTAACGGCATTGAAAAACAGCACATCCTCGTTGTTTCGCCGATAATACTTGACAGAAGCCGACTGCGAAACGCTGAAAAGCACCGCGAACAAATACACAAGGCTTATCATACGATGTCCTCTGTCTCCTTTTTCGACCAACCGCTTTTGCGGTAATCGCCGCCGCAGGGAAACACTTTCCGCAGGATTTCCGCCGTTTTGGTTAAGTGCAGAGCCGGGTTTTCGTCGCGCGCATCACCTTTACCGGCCGGCAAATAACAGCCGCGTGCCGTTTTTGCGACATACGGCATTCCGCTCGACAGCGTGTGCCAGGTGGTATGCAGGATGCCGTCAAGGCCATGGGCTTTTACCGTTTCAAGGCAGGCGTTCGTTCGGTTTAATCCCCGATCCCACGGGCAGAGCAAAACCGAAAAGCCTTTTTCTTTCAGATAAAGCGACGTTTCGACCGGGAACCGGCACGCGTCATACTGCCAATCGGCAAGAAGCACGTTCTTATCGAGCTTTGACAACATAAAAGAGGACGCTTCCTCGGACGGACACGCCGCCGTATACACGTTTCCCGTTTCGTTTTTCAAGGTTCTCGGCAGAAACATATCCGCCCACAGAATGGTTTGGCGGCCGTTTTCGGCTAGCGTTTGTGCGGCGGCGTTGATATGGGCGCAGACCGCTTCCATAGAAGTTTGCGAATAATCAAAGCCATAGATTTCGTCGCAGCCGATATGGAAAAGCGAACCGGAGCCGCACAATTTTGTCAATTCCTGCCGCATTTGTTTCTGCAAATCGGTCACCGCGGGCAAGCCGATGTTCCACACCCAACCGGTCTCATCAAACAAATAGGCATACTGCGGCGACCGGTCAAGCACGACGTGTTTTCCATGCATCACACGACTCGAAGAAGCGTGTCCCAAATGGTTGAACATAGGAACAAGCTCCAAGCCGAGATCCTGAGCCTCCGCGAAAATTTCGCGCAGGTCATCAGCAGAAAACGCGCGTTCCCACGAAAGCGCATCAAGGCATTCGTAGCGGAACATTCCCCAAAATTCGACGACCAAATGGGTATACCGCAAAAACGCGCACAGCCGGACAAACCGGTGCAGCTCCCACAGCTCGGTTTCCGGGAAAATGCAGAAATGCGCCATGCGGCGTGCGATAATTGCCGTTTCGCCGTAGGTGCAGGCACCAAAAAACAGACGGCTTTCGCCGTTCTCGCGTTCCATGCACAGGCGGTCGATGAGCGTCATAAAGCCGCAAAAAAGGCTTTTTTCGCTGTCGGCGGCAAGGCTCACGCCGCTTTCGGTGATATGCACGCGATAACTTTCGCCGTCAAGCGGCAAAAGTGCGGCATTGCCGATACAAAAGGTAAGCGAATCGGTCGGAAGAAGCTCGATTTCGGACAAGCCATAGGAAAAGTTTTTCCAGAATTCCGCAAAAACCGGCTTGCAGAGCGACGCGTGCGCCACAGCGCGGATTTTTTCTTCGACCGGATACCGGCCGGTCAGTTTTGTCAGGTTTTGAACGTCAAAAAACATACAAACACCGCCTTCTTGAAGTTGATAGAGTTATTTTACCCCAACACGAACGGTTTTGTAACAGACTTTTCATTCAAATAGGTGGATTTTTCAGTCAATTATCTATATACTGGAAAGCGGTGATAAAAATGTTATATTCTTTTGATGAGCTATACTTTCAAATTTTATCTGTCGGCCGTTTCAGGCACGAAAACGGGCTGTTTCACGTCAAAAAACGGCCATTTGCAGCACTCAGTCTGCGCATTTGCGGCGAAGCGCAGTTTGAAATCGACGGGCAGAGCTTTGTTTCACAGCCGGGAGATGTGCTGTTCATCCCGAGCGGCATGGATTACACCGTGGAATATTCCGTCAGTGAAAGCATTGTGGTGCATCTTACCGACTGCAACTACACACGCGCCGAAAGCCATGCGTTTGGTGCAGAGGCTTTCTTACGTGAAAAATTCGAGCAGCTCTTGGACGATTGGCAGCAAAACCGGCACATCTTTCGCCTGAAAGCCGACGTCTATGCCCTGCTCTGCGACCTTGCCGCGCTTGCAGGACCGCACACGGATACCCGGTTGGCAGACTGTCTTTCCTATCTGGAAAACCACTTTCAAGACGCTTCGCTTCGGCTTTGCGACCTTTGCCGTGCCGGAAGCTTCAGCGAATCCTCGCTCCGGCGTGCCTTTTGCCGAAGCTTCGGCCTTTCGCCGAAGCAATATTTGTTGGAAAAGCGGCTGCGTTTGGCGACATCTCTGCTTGCCGAAAAGCGGATATCCGTCAAGGAAGCCGCCTTTGCTGCCGGTTTTACCGACGAAAAATACTTTTCACGCTGCATGAAAAACAAATATGGCGTGCCGCCGTCCGTTTTCGGCGAAGCCGGGTGCAAAATGACAGAATAGTACAATTATTTGCTTGTTTTCTCCCTGTTTTTTACCTTGTATTTCACGCGAGGATGTGCTATACTGGGATGAATTCAAAATGGGTTGAGGAAATCATCATGGGATATGTATTTTTAGCCATCTCGCTTTTATGCGGCGCGACCAAGGGATATTGCGGCAAAAGAACCAGCGGTCACACCGAGCGCATCACCGATGCGGTCTATGCGAACCTTTTACGGATGCTTTTATGCATTGTCATCGGCTTTTTTGTCGTACTGTTTTCCGGAAAGCAACCGGCGCTCGGCGTTGACGCAAAAACACTTGCCATTTGCCTTTTTTCGGGACTTTCCACATCGGTGATGGCGGTAAGCTGGCTGCTTTCCGTCAAAAAAGGTGCGTATATGTTGGTTGATGTGTTCGGAATGCTCGGCTTTACCGTGCCGATTGTCGGAAGCGTTGTCTGCTTTGGTGAACACGTCAAGCCGACGCAGATTTTTGCCATGGTCTTGCTAATCGGCGCCACGCTCGTTTTATGCTCTTACAACAATTCCATCAAAGCCAAGCTCACGCTTCCGGCGTTTTTCACGCTTTTGCTTCTCTGTCTTTCCAACGGCGGCATCGATTTTTCGCAAAAGCTGTTCACCGTGTATGCGCCAAACGTTCCGACGGCGGTTTTCAACTTTTATACCTATATTTTTGCGTTTGTTTTCCTTATAATCTGTCTGCCGTTTTTCAAAACACCGCGTGAAGCAGGCGGCGCATCGGCCATCCGGGTGTTACAGCCGATTTTCGGCTACATCGGTGTGATGGCGATTTGTCTGTTCCTACACAGCTTCACCAAAACGCTTGCGGCACATTATCTGCCGAGCGCTGTGCTTTATCCGCTCGCCAACGGCTGTGCGCTCATGCTTTCGACCGGGATGGCGGTGCTGTTTTTCGGCGAAAAACTCACGGTCAAATGTCTTTGCGGTGTGGGACTTGCGTTTTTGGGTGTTTTCGCAGTCAATTTGTAATGCCGCGAAAAAATGCCCTTCAAAGCTTGACAGAGCCTGTGAAACGTGATACAATATTTCTATCATTTCACAGCGGCACAGCGTTGTTTCTGTGTCAGAAGGACGTTTCTATGAACAAAATTCAGATTCCCCAAGGCTATGCGCCCGTGCTCGACGAATATGACACCCAACGCGCCATCGCCTATATCAAGCAGACCTTTCAGAACGAATTTGCCGCCGCTCTCAACTTAAAGCGCGTGTCGGCTCCTTTGTTTGTCACCGAGGACAGCGGCCTGAACGACAACCTAAACGGCTACGAACGCCCGGTGAGCTTTGATGTGCCGGCCATCGGAACAGACGCGCAGGTGGTGCATTCGCTTGCCAAATGGAAGCGTTTGGCACTCAAAAAATACAACTTTTCGGTCGGAAACGGCTTGTATACCGATATGAACGCCATCCGCCGCGACGAAGAGCTTGACAACATCCATTCGATCTATGTCGATCAATGGGACTGGGAAAAGATCATCACGCGCGAGAACCGCAATCTCGACTATCTCAAGCTCATCGTCAAAACCATCGTGGACACGATATGCCGCGTGAAAGACCGCTTATACGTACATTTTCCGCAGTTACGCACCACGCTTTCGAAAGAGGTGGCGTTCATCACCTCCGGGGAGCTTGAGGAGCTGTATCCCGCTCTTACGCCGCACGAACGCGAAAATGTGTTTGTCAAGGAACATAAGACTGCCTGCATCATGCAGATCGGCGGTGCGCTCAAAAACGGCAAGCCGCACGACGGCCGCGCGCCCGACTATGACGACTGGGACCTCAACGGC
>URCT01000037.1 GCA_900546385.1 uncultured Eubacteriales bacterium
TGGTTGTTGTTAAAATGACCGGCGTTCATCAGGTAACCGGTTTTGTGAAAAGCTGCAACTTCGCTGGGTATCGCCGGCAATGATTTGAATCGGTGCGAGGTTCCGGCTTTGCAGCACAAAATTAGAGCGAACAGAAAAAGAACAGCTGTATTCTTCGCAAACAGAGTAGGTTAAGGGTGGTGCGAATGGGAGGCGGAGGGTGGAAAAGAGTAACTTTGGATAGCAATAAGGAAAGGTTTGTGCGAAAGAAAGCTTTTGGTTTGTGAAAATGGAATTTTTTTGCGGACAGTAGTTAAGGGCGGTTGGAAGGGGCAGCGGAGGGCAGAAAAGGATTGTTTTGGATGGCAATAAGGAAAGGTTTGTGCGAATAAAAGGCTTTTTGTACGTAAAAAAGGCTGCTTTTGAGGACAGTAAAAAGTTGTTTAAACAAGCGATGTTTTGGTTGCGAAAACGAGAAGCTTTTGAGGGAAAAACGTAAAGCTTTCTGTAAATGGAAAACTTTTGTCTTTCGGAAAAGGCAGTTTTTTCAGCCCATATAAAGCCAACCGATAAAAAAAGCTTTTTTCAGCGCACGACGACACCAACTTCGCACCGCACCCAAACTAACGCGCAGTCACAAATTTTATCCGCGACAACCTACTGTGAGCTTGCAGTAAAACAACTCTTTTTCGAAAAACATCAGTCTTGCGTCTGCACTACGGTAACCCTTTCGCACCGATTCAAAGCCTTTACGCCGGCGTTTTGTGGGCAAAACCGGTTTCGGCACGAGCCGCCGGAAAACTTTGCAAAATTACTTCCGACAGAGCTTTGAATCGTCCCCGGAGTCCAGAGGTTCGCAAACCTCTGGGGTACTCCCCGTTCTTTTCGTACAAGCGAAAAGAATAAAACCGTTCTCCCTTGCAGGGAGTTCCGAGGTTTTGCAAACCTCGAATCAGCGCACCCAAGCAACACATTCTCTCTAATCCAATTAAATCCTTTCGCTGCTTCGCGGATTTTTCGCCGCCCTGCGGCGGCACTCCCGGCAGCAAAGCCGCAAAAAAGCGAAAGCCGCTTTCCGGCTTTCGCTTTTCGCTTCATAACATCTGTTTTCTTAGGCTTCCACGTAGTTTTTCGCCGCTTCGAAATCCGCTTCGATTTGTGCCGACGGCTTCGCTGAAGCAAGCGAAACCACAAGGATAAAGAGGCACGAAACAAGGAACGCCGGCATCAGTTCGTAAATGCCGAAAATTCCGCCGAGCGGCTTCAATAACAGCTTCCAGATAAACACCGTCGCGCCGCCGGAAATCATACCGGCAATCGCTCCGGCACGGTTCGTGCGCTTCCAGAACAGCGAGAACAGCATGATCGGGCCGAAGGTGGCGCCAAAGCCCGACCATGCAAACGACACGATTTCGAAAATAACGCTGTTTTCATTCCATGCAATGCCAATGCCGATGAGCGAAATGAACAACAGCACCACACGGGAAACGCGCATGACCTGACGGTCGGTCGCGTCCTTCCTGATAATGCCTTCATAAATGTTTTTGGAGACAGCAGAGGCTGCAATTAACAGGTACGAGTCGGACGAGCTGATGGTCGCCGCCAAAATTCCGGCCATGATGATACCGGCAACGATCGGGAATGCATGGAAGAGCATTTTGGCAAGATTTGCAAAGACGTTTTCCGCACCGCTTTTGGTGAGAAGAGTCGGATCGGTTCCCAAAAGGCTTCTGCCGAGTACGCCGATGAACACGGCAGAAAACAGCGAGATAACCACCCAAACGGTGGCAATGCGGCGCGAACGCTTCAGTTCCGAACGCTTGCGGATCGCCATAAAGCGCAACAGCACCTGCGGCATACCGAAGTAGCCGAGTCCCCACGAAGCTGTCGAAAGAATGGTAAGCAGTCCGTACGGCAGCGCGTCGCCAAAAAGCGGCTTGCCGTTTTCGATAAGCTGAACGCCGGTTTCGGCGTCAGTAAGCGGCTGCGCCATGCCGGTCAGCGTGAAATAACCGGGAATGGCCTTGGCATTTTCAATGACTGCGCCGAAGCCGCCGGCATTCACAACGCCGATGCCGAGCACGCTCACCAAAGCGACGATCATGACCACCGCCTGCATGAAATCCGACGCACTCTCGGCAAGAAAGCCGCCAAGGAAAGTATAAACAATGACAAACACCGCGCCGACAATCATCATCACATGATAATCATAGCCGAAAAGGCCGGAAAACAATTTTCCACAGGTGACAAAGCAGCTGGCAGCATAAACCGTAAAGAAAATGAGAATAAAGGTGGCGGAAATGCCCAAAATCACCTTTTTCTTTTCACGAAAACGGTTGCTTAAGAAATCGGGAACCGTAATGGCATCGCCCGAAACCGCCGAATAGGCACGCAGTCTTTTGGACACGCACAGCCAGTTTATGTAGGTGCCGACCGCAAGACCGATGGCCGTCCAAGCCGCGTCTGCGATACCGCACCAATAAGCAACGCCCGGAAGACCCATTAACAGCCAGCCGCTCATATCCGATGCTTCCGCACTCATGGCCGCGACCCAAGGACCGAGCGAACGGCCGCCCAAAAAGTAGTTTTCAGAGTTTGCCTGTGATCTTTTGGCGAAAAAGACGCCGATCAGAATGACGATGAGCATATATCCTATCATAGCACATAGGATCTGCATTGTTTCACCGTTCATGTGAATCACCCTTTCTGTGATACGTCAATGTAATAATGATTTATTATATCACAAGGGTAAAGCGCAAATGTTAAGTGGCTGTTAAATATGGGCAAGTCAATCGAAAAACTTGCAAATAAAGTCCATAAAAGCCGAACGGATGACCGGTTTCCCGTCGTTTTTTCGATTTTCCGCGTCCGCATACTGCAAAGCGTCGAGCTGTTCGGAGGTAAATCCATGGGAAAGGAACACCTCTCGGTCGAGCGTGACTGTGTCCGAAGCACCGCTTTCCGCACCGGCAAGGCACAGCGGCGGATACAGCACGCACCACCAATTGCGCCCGTCGGCGCGTCCGATATCCACGCGCAGCGTCAGATACTCATCGGCGGGAAAGGTGTACGCGCCATAACGGCGCACAGGCGCACGCTCATAGCCGAAATGCACACGCGCATCGTCGGTTGAACCGCTGTCCCGAACAGCCTTTTGAGCGATTTTTTCGATGGAAAACAGGTTTGTGCGGATGGCAAGGCGCGCGCTTTCGGCCGAGCGACAGTTGCCAAACCAGACCGGCGCGTTTTCAAGCAGCGCATCACGCACGGCAAGCTTGGTGCGGTTATCGCGTTCGTTTTGTGCGTTTGCCACCACACGCAAGCGCACGATGCTGTCGCAAAGCGGAACGACCGGCTCATTATGCAAGGGGATGGCACGCGCGGCACATGCAAAAATGACAAAGCACACTGCAAAAGCACAAAGCAGGCTGTTTTTTGCCTCGCAAAGCAAAAGGCGCCGCGGTACATGAGCAAAAAGGCGCGGTACAAACGTTTTTTTCATAACTGACAGCTCCTTGAAACCGGCAAAACCGGAAAATTTTTCTCGTTGTACTGTCAGTATTGCCGTATCCGGTATTTTTATACAGTCGGCTCCCGTCGGTCTTGACTTTCGCGGACAAATTCGGTATAATAGTTACAATAAAGGAAGAAAATACCTGTGAGAAAGGACGACCGTTATGAGAAAACCGCGGATTTTGACCATCGGAAACGCCGCTATGACGTTTATCTGCACCGCCGAACGCTTTCCGGAAGCTGACGACACACTTGTTTCCGAAGGCGGCTTGCAGATTTTTCCCGGCGGAAAGGGCCTAAACGCCGCGCTTTGCTGTGCACGGCTCGGAACGGATGCGGTGCTTTGCGCCCGTGCAGGCAACGATGTTTACGCAAAGAGAATAGCCGAATTCTGCGCCAAGGACAGCATTGACACGCGTTTCGTCTTTTTCGACAGCGACAATAAAACCGATCTTGTTCAGGTGTTCCGTGCGCCGGGTGAAGCGTGCGGCCGCACGATCGTATTCCCGGGTGCCGGAGCGGCTCTTTCGCCGGACAATGTGGAGGAGGCCTTCACCTGCTACCCCGACGGCGTTTACATTTGCGGCGAAACGGCGGCGGAAAACATCTATTTTGCCGTTTCCAAAGCCAAAGAGCAGAAAATTCCTGCATTTTTGAATCTTACCGATCTTCCGTCGGATTTTGATCCGCATTCGGTGGGTGTATGCGAGGTGCTTCTGCCGGATGAAGAACAGACCGAGAAGCTCACCGGCGTTGCACCGACCGGTGCGGACAATGCACTTCGTGCCGCCATCAAGCTTTCATCTCTCATTCACAACAAATATGTGGTCATACGGCTCGGAAAACGCGGTCTTTTTGTCTACGACGGGCTGCACCGGGAAATGATCACGGCACTCGATGTACACGAAACCGATACGTCCCGTGCCGGAGACGCGTTTGCCGCCTCGCTTGCGGCGCGCTACCTGCAAAACGGCGGCAACATTTCCGATGCGGCGCGTTTTGCCGCCTGTGTCGGGGCTTACAGTGTCACCCAAAGCGGCACGGATTCTTTTCCGACCGTAGGGCAGCTTGAAGAATTCATCAATCGCTACAATGAGCGGTAGAACAAAAAAAACGATAACCCTGCGCGGCTTGCCCTATAAGGCCGGTAAAGCATTGACGGTCGAAAACTCCAAAAAGAGAAAACGCGGAGAGCATTGAAACTCTCCGCTATTTTCATTGGTCTGTTTTAGAGAACCATCATGATATTGTTGTAGTTCAATTCACGCGTTCTGTTCTGAACGGTAAACCAGTCGATGATAGTCAAAATGCCGCACACACCGCAGGTCAACAGCTTGAGAATGCCCATACCGATATCGCCGAGCATAAAACGATCAATGCCAAGATAACCAAGGAAAATTGAAATGATAAGCAGCGTTGTGGAATCCTTGATATCCACCGTGGTAAGCAACGCGAACTTTCCTTCATCGGCAGCAAGCATCTTCTCTCTGAGATAAACGATTTTATCTGCCGGAAGGTTCTTTTGGTTGGACATGATAAACATATCAACTTTTTGTGCATCCATGGTTGGTGCCTCCTGAAAAAATATTTTACAACCGTGCAAAAGCGCCTGTTTTGCAAGTATGTTGTTTCTTTTATAAGGGTTTATAAACGATTGCCGCATTCCCAAGCACCATGCGAAAGAGATGGTTCAAAAGAAGAAGCAGTGCAAACGCAATGAGAAAACCGTCCAAAAGCTTTCTGCTACGTCTGCCGATAAGCTTTTGCAGAAAGCGTGCATCCCGGTGCAGACATAGCCACAAAAAGAGCGGCAAAAGCGGAAAAAGCGCATGATAGGCAAACGCCGTTTGTATGTCGCCGCGGAAAAAGGAAAGCCACGCACGCGTCACGCCGCAGCACGGACAGGGAATGCGGAAAATCCGCAAAAACGGACAGCCGAAAAGTGTCAGCGCACCGACGGCGGCAAAATAGGCGATGTGCCGCAAAAAAATCTTTCGCTTTTGTTCGGCGGTATAGCCGGAAAATAATTCACGCAGTTTCATACTATCATTATACAGAACAAAGGCTGATTTGTCAACCGCTTTAACAAAAAAAGCGAATTTTGTCGGATTTTGGCAAAGCTTTGATCTCTTTTATCGCTCTTTGATTACCCAATCAAGTGCCGCCGCGCCGCCGAACACGATCGGCACACACACGCCTAGTGCGCCGAATGATTCCCTTAGCATTCGTACCTGTGCGGCACTTTCGGCACGGCTTACGAGCGACAGAAGCGCAAGACTGCCAAATAATACCGCCAAAAGCCCGATGCGCAGTGCGCATTTTGCTTCCTTCGCCAGGCTGTTGTAATAGCTCTCCCATTTTTGTGTGCTTTTATGTACTCTTTTTTTCACCAAAGCTCTCTCCTTTATCGGTTGAATTTCGAAAAAACTGTTGCAAATGCCTCTTTTTTATGTTACAATAAGGAAAAGCAAACACGTGAAAGGTTGTGAAACCCATGAAATGCCCTTCCTGCGGCCATCCCGAAAGCAAGGTGCTTGACAGCCGTCCTGCCAACGAGGGCAACAGCATCCGCCGCCGCCGCGAATGCCTCAAATGTCAAAAACGCTTCACCACCTTTGAGACCATCGAAAGCGTCAGCTTTGTGGTGGTCAAGAAGGACAAAACGCGCGAGTCGTTCGACCGCATGAAGTTACTAAACGGTCTTGTGCGCGCCTGCGAGAAACGCCCGGTCACCATGGAACAGCTCGAAAACGCTGTCAGTGACATTGAGCAAAGCTTACAGGCAACCATGAAAAACGAGATCTCCTCCACCGAGATCGGCGAGCTTGTGATGGAAAAGCTCAAAGAGCTTGACGAGGTCGCCTATGTGCGCTTTGCGTCGGTCTACCGCCAGTTTAAGGACATTACCACGTTCCGCGACGAATTAAACAAGCTGCTTGACAAATAAAAAAGCACGGACAGGATTTCCGAAGAAGTCTTGTCCGTGCTGTTTTTTATGATTTTGTTATGCCGGGTAGGAAATATCGTATTTCCACAAATAATACGGGTTGATGTATTTGCCGTTTAAGCTTGCGGCAAAATGTACCTGCGGTGCTGCATCAAAGGTTGCTGTTCCTGCTTTGACCGCAAAGCCGGTAGAGCCTGCCGCGCCGATCACGCCGGATTTGGAGACGGCATCGCCCTCGGCAACGCTGAGGCTCGACAGGTGATAATAGTAGGTAAACAGCGAGCAGCCGTGGTCGATGATGACCGTATTGCCGGTAAGAGCTAAATTCCCGGCGAACACGACCTTGCCGTTGTTGGCGGCATACACCGCGTCGCCCTCGTTCATGGCAATGTCAAGGCCATAGTGGAAATACTCGCGCTGATACAGGGACTTGACGCTCCGATAGGTGCCGTAGCCGGCCATACCTTTGCCGACCGTACCCTTATTGGCGGCGTCCGGATAGACAAATTTGCCGTCCCAGAGAGGCGTGGGATTGGTAGAAGCCGTTTTCTGCGCGATGGTGCTTTCAAGCTCGGTAAAACCGACTTCGGTGAAGACGCTTTGCAGATTGGTGTCGCTCACCATATAGTCCTGTTTTGCCGCGGTCGGCTCTTTGCCTTCGCGCAAGTTGATGCGCAGTGTCTGCGACGAGCCGTCCGAAAGCGTGAGTGTGAGGTTGCAGGGAGCAGCCGGAACAAAGACGTATTCGGCCGGGAGGAACGCATAGGTGTTGCCGTCGGCAAAGCGATAAACGTTTAATTCTGCCGGGAACGGATAATAATCGCAGCTTGCTTGCAGTGAATCGCCGTCGTTGAAATTGCGGATCTTGATGACCTTGAAATCGCCTTTGTTGATTTTTCCGTCGTTCGTCATGGAATAGGTCGGCGCAACATCGTAAAGCAGCGTTGCCGCATAGGTGACCGCGCCGTAGTAGCCGGATTCCTCGGTTTGATTCCATTCGGCACGGATAACGAGGTCGTAATAGGTATCGTTTTCACGCATGACGTTGGTGTTCAACAGGTTTTCGTAAGCGCCTTCATGCAGAACCTGGCCGTTTTCGGAAACGGTGACCGAAACGGTATCGGGTGCTTTATCGCTCCAGAATGCAAGCGTGCCGATATTGGCAAGGCTGATTTTGACGGTGGTGCGTTCGCCGGAATCGGCAACCTCTTTTGCGGCAAACGAGCCGTCCGCCGTGCGGTAATTCCACGAGCCGCCGGTTGCGGCAAGGGCGATCGGCGTTTCACCGATGCCGGAGATGGCGGCGTTCGGCACAATGGCATAGGCATTGACGGTGGCAAATTCGCTTCTGGCAAGAAGTGCTGCCGCGCTCTTTTCGGAAAGATGGTAATACTTTCCGTCGGCATCGGCAAAGGTGCAGGCATCGTCGGCATTGACCATATAGAAGGAATATGTACGGACAAGCTCATCCGTATCGGTGAGCGTTACGACATACGGCGCATCGGTCGAAAGCTCGTTAAAGAAGCTTTCTTCAATCGAGGTAGCATAGCCGATCGCCTCCACATATACCTCAAACGAAGCGTCATCCGTCAAAACGGCCGTGCCGCCATAGGGCGATGCAACCGAA
Source organism: uncultured Eubacteriales bacterium (assembly GCA_900546385.1). Classification (GTDB taxonomy): domain Bacteria; phylum Bacillota; class Clostridia; order Oscillospirales; family CAG-382; genus UMGS882. The sequence goes on from URCT01000037.1 coordinate 8,067, forward strand.
ATCTGCGCAAGTCTGCCGGAGGTGACGGCTCCTGTATCCTTATGAGAAGCGAAATAAACGGCAAGTGCCGTCGGAATAAGCAAAATTAAGGCAAAAATCGCCAATAGGACTTTATTTTTACTGTTATAAACCGTGCTGTTCATTTTACCGTACCTTTCCTGTATGATTCAAAGAAGCTCTGTACACATTATACCGTTTTTTCGCCGTTTCGTCAATCCCTTTTGCAAAGAAAGTTCCGGCAGCCGTTCCAAATATCCCTTATTCGGCGTTTTCGAACGGAATGATGCGTGCTTTCCGTCCGACAAACACGGTCACGCCCTCAAAGCCGACCTCCCTTAACAAGGTCTCCGCCTGTTTGATGCCACGTCCCACCAAGGAGAAATGATGCGCATCCGAACCGATTGTGACAAGTCGGCCGCCAAGGCTTTTATACAGCTTGATGAGATCTGCGCTCGGCTGCATCACGCCGCGCTCCTCCACCATGGAGGTGTTGATCTCAAGTGCCTTGCCGCGCTCGATGAGCTCGCGGAAAACAGCGTCATAGAGCGGCACGAATGCCGACGGTTTTTCACAAAGTGCGCTCATGCGGCCATTGTATGCAAAATAGCGGAGCGGATAGGTGCAGTGTGCCAGCGAATCAAAGTCGCAGCTCGATGCAATCTCATACAGCTCGCCGACATACGATTCAAACGCGGCAAAAAGTGCCTTGTCATCGTGCGCATCCTGATAAGCGGCTGCCCAAGCGTCCACGCCGTCGCGCGGCATATGCAAAGAGCCAAGCACGAAATCGAAGGAATGTGCTGCCAAAATGGCAGCCGCCTCCGCTTTATGCGTGTGCGCATGGGCAAGCTCAATGCCATATAGCAGCCTCGTTTTGCTGCGGCCGGCGGCCATCTGGCTGTGTTCTGCGGCGACAAAGGAGGCTTCGTAGGCCGGGAAATCCACGTTGTAGCAGCTTTTTCCGGTGATAATATCGCAATGTTCGGTTTCGGCAATATACTGCAAGCCTTTCTTTCCGGCTTCGGCTAAAACCGAAAGAATCGTATTTTCGCTTTCCTGCGGCGCATCTTTGGAAAGACGGGTGTGAACATGTGTATCAGCAATCATGAAAAACATCTCCGGTATCAAAAACTGAAAAACTGTTTGTATTATAGCACGTTTGTCGGACAAAAGCAAGCGTCCGACCGTATTTTTCCGGCCGAACGCGAAAATTCAGATTTCTATAACAAAATTGTGTTGGTGCCGTCTTTGGTGACATAGTGCTTTTCGACGCCCAAAATGTCCATCCACCGGCGTGTGACCTCCGTGCCGAACATGCGCCGCCGTCCCTGTTTCCAAAAGAAATCCCGATCGGAAAGCTTGCCGCAGAAGGCCGGTTCGTTATACAGCCACTCCGCACAACACCAAAGGCAGACCTTCGGGCGGATGGCGGCATACACCTCCATTCCGCAGTTCATGTGACCGTGATGCGCCATTTGCACCATGTCGGCCTTTAACAAGTCCATGGATTCCTCATACAGCTTGTCGCCGCCTTCCGGGCCAAGGTCACCCAAAAACAGGACGCTTATATTGGGCGTTGTTAGCTTGAACACAAGAGAGCTGTCGTTCATGAGATTGGCTACAAGGTCGGGATGGTAAGTAAAGAGGAAATCGATTTTCACTTCATCGATTTGTATCGATTCGCCCTGCGTGACGATATGCGTTTTATCCCGAAACAGTGGTAAAACCTCGTCGAAAGCCGGGAGCATTTCGTCCAGCTCGCTTTTGAAGTACTCATAATCCGGCACATCGTGCTTTTCGATTAGGCTGTACGGCGGAAAATTGTAATAGATTTTCTCGATATCAAAATCCTTGCCGCCGTTTTTGCGCATTTCCGAAACAAAGCCGTCGATATGGTCGCTGTGCGCGTGCGTCAAGATCCAGGCGGAAACATGGCGGTTGCCGACATACTCCTTCAAGAGCGGCATATCGGCTTCCATGCCGCCGTCGATGATGATGGCGTTATTCTGCTTGGTGATGACGACAAACGACATCATAAACGGGCTGGTTTCGGTGAGCTGATAAAGCACCGTATGTTCATTTTCCATGTAATTTTCTCCTTCTGGAAAACAGCAATACAACCGGCAAAAGCCGCCTTATTCGGCGGCCTTTGCGTTTTCAAGCGTCTGCTTGACCATCATATCCTTGACTTTCATGAGTCTTGTCAGATTGCCGCGCTCGTTTTCGCCCAGCTTCATGGTAATGACCCGAATGGTGGCTTCAAGCTGCGGAATCATGGTATATTCGAGCGCATTGACGCGCCGTCTGGTCTTTTCGATCTCCTCGGCCAACATCTGCGACCGCTTTTCAGCTTCGGCAAGCTTCAAAAGCTGCGGCGTTAAGGCATCGATTTCGGCGACCGCATCGTCGAGTTCGCCGGTCGTGAACGCAAAGCCGTAGCTGTACAAATCGTCGCTCTGCCCCATGCGGTGAACCTCGTACTGCGGTACGTTGACGCTCATAATGTTGCGCGTGGAAACCGAAAGCGCGATCTCACTTTTCGGATAGAGCAGCGATTCCTCCAACACCTTTTCCGAGGTGAGAGCGGAAGCGACCGTAAAGCTTGCGTGAACATCGGCAAGCGAAGCTTCAACCTTGCGGCGAAGCTCTTTGTTTTCGCGCACGCACTCCAAAAAGGTCTTCATTAACTCATCGCACTTATCTTTGAGTAGTTTATGGCCGCGCCGGGCGGTGGCAAGCCGTTTTTTTAACTTGCCAAGCTCCATGCGCGTCGGGTTGACATTTAATATTTCTGCCAAATGGCTTCACCTGCTTTCCGTAGCGAAAACCGCCTTATTCGGACGCCTTTTCCGGCTCTTTGTAATATTTTTCGAGAAATTCCGGCTTAATGCGTTTGAGTTCGCTCTTAGGCAGGATGGTGAGCAATTCCCAGCCGAGGTTTAGCGTTTCTTCAATCGAGCGGTTTTCCTCAAAGCCTTGGTTGACATACCGTTTTTCGAATTCCTCGGAGAATTTGGCGTACAGCCGGTCGATCGGCGTGAGCGCCGCTTCGCCAAGCACCACCATAAGTTCTAACGCTTCCTTGCCGCGTGCATAGCAGGCGATGAGCTGGTTCATGAGGTTGGCATGATCCTCGCGCGTTTTGCCTTTGCCGATGCCCTTGTCTTTCAGACGCGAAAGGCTCGGCAGCACGTCGACCGGCGGCAGATAGCCCTTGCGGTAAATATCACGCGACAGAATAATCTGTCCTTCGGTAATATAGCCGGTCAGGTCGGGAATCGGATGCGTTTTATCGTCCTCGGGCATGGTCAAAATCGGGATCATGGTGATACTGCCGTCGCAGCCGAGCTTGCGGCCGGCGCGTTCGTACATGGTGGCAAGGTCGGTATACAGATAACCCGGATAGCCTCTGCGGCCGGGCACTTCTTTACGCGCGGCGGAAACCTCACGCAGAGCTTCGGCGTAGTTGGTGATATCCGTGATGATGACAAGCACGTGCATATTCTTTTCGAACGCCAGATATTCGGCGGCCGTCAGTGCCATACGCGGCGTGGAAATACGCTCGATGGCCGGGTCGGACGCAAGGTTGACGAACAGAACCGTGCGGTCAAGCGCACCGGTGCGGCGGAAATCCGAAATAAAGAAATCTGCTTCTTCAAACGTGATGCCGACGGCGGCAAACACAACGGCGAAATTCGACTCCGTACCGAGCACCTTTGCCTGACGGGCGATCTGTGCGGCAAGGTTGGCGTGCGGCAGGCCGGAGGCCGAGAAGATCGGCAGCTTTTGGCCGCGCACAAGCGTGTTCAAGCCGTCAATGGTGGATACGCCCGTCTGAATGAATTCCGACGGATAGTTGCGCGCCGCGGGATTGATCGGCGTGCCATTGATGTCAAGGCTCTTATCGGGAATAATGGCAGGGCCGCCGTCGATCGGCGTTCCCATGCCGTCGAACACGCGTCCCAAAATATCGCCCGAAACGGCAAGCTCGGTGCCGTGTCCCAAAAAACGCACCTTACTGTGCGCAAGGTTGATGCCGGCGGCGCTTTCGAACAACTGCACGAGCGCGTTGTCGCCGTTGACTTCCAGTACCTTACAGCGGCGCACCGAGCCGTCCGGCAGTTCGATTTCGCCGAGCTCGTCATACTTGACGCCCTCGACCTTTTTGATGAGCATTAAAGGGCCTGCGACCTCTTCGATGGTTCTGTATTCTTTGATCGGCTGCACGGTTACATATCCCCTTTCTCATCCGGATTTGTGAGTGCGGCAAGCTGTGAATCGAGTTTTTCAAGCACAGCCTTTGCGGCGGCGTCAAAGCCGTCGGGTGCGATGTTCTTTAGGCGGCCGATGTCCTCGCGGACGGGCAGCTCGGCAATTTTTTCGGCGTCCGCGCCGTTCCCGACGGCGGCTTTGGTTTTTTCGTAGAACGCCAAAATGGTCTTTAACAGTCCATACTGCTTGCTTAACGGTGTGTAGGAATCGGTATCCGAGAAGGAATCCTGCTGTAAGAAGTCCTCGCGTATCGAACGCGCGGCTTCAAGCACCATGCGGTCGGACGGCGAAAGCGCGTCCACGCCGACAAGCTTTACGATTTCATTGAGTTCGCTTTCCTGCTGCAGCAGCTTCATGGCTTCACCGGTGGTCTGCATCCAATCGGGTGCGACGTTCTGCGAGAACCAGTCGGAAAGGCGGTCTTTATACAGCGAATAGGAGTTTAACCAGTTGATGGCCGGGAAGTGACGGCGATAGGCAAGCGACGCGTCGAGTCCCCAGAACACCTTAACGATACGGAGCGTCGCCTGGGTGACCGGTTCGGAAATATCACCGCCCTGAGGGCTGACCGCGCCGATGGCACTGAGCGTTCCCACGCGGTTGTCGCCGCCGAGGCAGACGACTTTACCGGCACGCTCGTAGAACTGGGCAAGACGGCTGGTAAGGTAGGCCGGATAGCCCTCTTCGCCGGGCATTTCTTCAAGACGTCCCGACATTTCGCGCAAGGCCTCCGCCCAACGCGAGGTGGAATCGGCAATGACGGCGACCGAATAACCCATATCGCGGAAATATTCGGCAATGGTGATACCGGTATAAATGGACGCTTCACGCGCGGCAACCGGCATATCGGATGTATTGGCGATAAGCACGGTACGCATCATAAGCGATTTGCCGTTGCGCGGGTCTTTTAATTCCGGAAATTCGCGTAAAACGTCGGTCATTTCGTTGCCGCGTTCGCCGCAGCCGATATAGACGACCAAATCGACGTCGGAGTACTTGGCAAGCTGATGCTGGGTGACGGTCTTGCCGCTGCCGAAAGGCCCCGGAATGCAGGCGGTACCGCCTTTTGCAATCGGGAACATGCCGTCGATGGTGCGCTGACCGGTGATAAGCGGCTCATACGGCGGCAGTTTTTTATCAAACGGACGCGCCACGCGCACCGGCCATTTCTGCATAAGCGTGAGCTTTACCTCTTCGCCCTTATCGGTGCGAAGCGTGCCGATGGTATCGGTAACGGTATAATCGCCCTCGTTTAATTCGACAAGCGTTCCGGACATTTTGGGCGGCACCATGATTTTGTGGCGCACGACCTCGGTTTCGTCGACATAGCCCAAAATCGCGCCGGGTTCGCATTTTTCGCCCGGCTTTGCGGTCGGGACAAAATGCCATTTTGTTTCTCTGGACAGTGCCGGACAATCCACGCCTTTGGGCAGGTTGGTGCCGGCCATTTCGTATAATTTTTCAAGCGGACGCTCGATACCGTCGTAAATGCCGGTCACAAGACCCGGCCCCAGCTCGACCGAAAGCGGCTCGCCAGTGGATTCCACGATATCGCCCGGGCCGATGCCGGCGGTTTCCTCATAAACCTGAATGGACGCACGGTCGCCGCGCATTTCGATGATCTCACCGATAAGGCGCGCCTTTCCGACGCGCACCACGTCGAACATATTGGCTTCTCTCATGCCGCCTGCCACGACAAGCGGTCCGGAAACCTTGATGATGGTTCCTTGTATCATAATTTTCTGTTACCCTCTTTCGCGACACGTACTAGTCTTTTAAAATATCCGCGCCGACGGCACGTTCCACCGAACGCTTGATGAGTGCCATGCCGATGCCCAAAGAGCCGGTTTTCGACGGAATGGGAATGATGGCAAGCATCGGTTCGGTTTTGAATTTCTCATAGCTTTCCGGAATCTCGGCAAGCAAGTCCTCCGTGATATACAGCACGACAAAGCCGTTTTCGACGGCATTTTCAAGAATCTGTGCCGCCTCCTTCGGGTCTTCCGTCACAAACGTATGAAAGCCTGCCGCAAGAAAGCCGAGCACGCTGTCTTTATCGCCGATCACGCCGATCTTTTTGCTCTCGTTCTCACTCATGCGTCACACCCCCGTAAACGTTCGCGGATACGGTCAGCCGAAAGGCCGCAGCTTTTCCCGGCAAGCAGAATCCGCAGGTTTTTGACCTCATATTCCTTGCGAACCAAATAGCACACGATAAGCTCCGGGCCGAAAGCGATCGTTTCGGCTTTATAGGCCTGTTTGGTATACAGATTCTCACACAAGCGCGCCGCTTCGGACGCATCCGTGCAAGGCGACAGCTCGCTGTACGCGGTAAACGCAAGGGCGGCCAGCAGCTTTTCGGGCGTTTCGCCGTAATTCGAGAGGAAGAAATCCTTATCAAGCGAACCGCCGGCAAGGAACAGCCGCTCAAAATACGGGCGCGGTTTGCCGTTTTTGACGCATCTTAAGAAGCTGCCGATGTTGGTGCTGTCGGTCTTGACACGCACAAGCTCTTGCAGATACGCAAGTCCGCTGTCCTCGGCAGCCTGTGCCATGGAAGCGAAAACGGCTTTGTCGAGAAGCTGATCCGCAAGACCCGGATCTTTTGTTTCGGCAAGCACGTTTCGTGCTTCGGCAGCCGCCGCGGCAAGAGGTGCCGGGTAGGCTTGATATTCGTGTTCCGAAGCCGCACGAAGGGCTTCTTGCACGCTCACCGAGCCGTTTTCCGAAAGAAGCGGCAAGGGATCGCGGCTCAAGGCTTCGCATTTGACAAGAGCTTTTAGGTTCTGCCCGTCATACACATACCGAAACGGCGCAAGCAGGATTTCGGGAGCTTCCTCGCCGTCCTTTTCGCGGATCACGCTGCGGATCAGTTCCACCGCAAGCGCGAACGCCTCCGCAAGAGCCTTGTCTAAAAGGGCTTCGTAATTGCCCGAAGCGCGGATTTCCTCGCCCGCACCGTAAAAATCGCACACCAGCGCGAACGCTTCAGCAAAGGTCGGCGCATCGAGCATCCGGTTTAATTTTTCGTCCGTCAGTTCCGCAGAGGACGCCGCGCGAAGCCGGGTGGAAACGTATAAAAAGTCGGTGTCGCGCCAGTTTCTTTTACGCAAGACGCTCGCCTCCTTATTTTGCAAACAAGATGTCAAGCACCTGTTTTTCGAGTGACGGACGCGCCGCGGCAATCATTTTTTCGCCCGAGCAGTTGATTTCGATATCGCCGCACAACAGAATAAAGCCGGCGGCAATCGAAGCGGGCGTTTCCGCTTTTTCGAGCGTCACGTTTTTGGTGATAAGCGGCTTTGCCGCCGCAAGGATTGCGTCGGCAAACGCACTGTCGCGCGCATTTAGGGAAAGATGGGCGTGTGTGCCGTCAGCAAGCGTTTGATTGACCGCGTCGGCAAGAAGCCGCGCCATGGCCGGGACATAGCTGTCCTCCGGCTGGTGCGAAAGCTTTGCCAAAGCCGCGTCAAACGCCTTATCCGCCATTTCCACGCGCAGCTTCAACAGCTCGTTGCGTTCGCGGCTCTCACTGCCGCTTGCGGCGGCTTTGCGGACAGCCTCGGCATCCGCGTCGGCGCGCGCCAAGATCTGTTCGGTCTTTTGCGCGCTTATCCGGGCGCGTTCGCTCAAAAGCGTCTCGCATTTTTCCTTTGTTTCGGCGTCTTTTGCGGCGGCATACGCATCGGCTTCCTCCAAAATGCGTTCCGTAATCCGTTCGATGCCTTTGATTTCTGCCATAGTGCTACTCCCCTTCTTCTGTCTTTGAGTTAAGCAAAGATGATGAGAAGAAGCGAAACGAGAAGTGCAAAGATCGCATAGGTTTCCACGAGAGCCGCCGCGATAACGCCTTTGCCGAAATCATCCGGGCGTTTGGCAAGAATGTTCATGCCGCTGGCGGCAACGCGACCCTGCTTAATGCCGGAATAGAAGCCGACAATGGCAATCGGCAAGCACGCGATGAGGTAGTAAAGACCCTGCGACACGCTCAAGGTTTTGACGGTGCCCGAGAAAAGCCCCATATTGTTGATGACCATGAACGCAACGATAAGGCCATAGATGCCCTGTGTACCCGGCAGAGCCTGTAAAACGAGGGCTTTACCGAATTTGGACGGATCCTCCGTCACAACGCCGCTTGCCGCCTCACCGGCAATGCCGACGCCCTTGCTGGAGCCCATGCCGGCGAAAATGGCGGCGCAGGCCGCACCCAAAACCGCGAGGTTGTTACCTGTAAAAATGTCTGCGAAACTCATGTTATTTTGCCTCCTTAATAATTTCCGTATATTTTGTGGGGACGGCCGCCGGTTTGAACGGTTCGCCGCCGTCGATATAGAATTTTCCGAAGAATTCGATATATTGCAGTCTTGCCGTGTGGACAAACGCACCGAGAAGGTTGAGTGCCAAGTTTAACGTATGGCCGAGCACCATGGCAAGAATCAACACGATAAAGCCGGTCACGGTCGGTCCGCCGAGCGTGCCGATGAGGTTGACCACCTGCGCGATGATCGCGCCCGAAAGGCCGAGTGCCATAATGCGTGAATACGATAACAAATCAGACAGGTAGCTGACGATGTCATACAGGCTGAGCACGCCTTTTAAGAACTTCATCACAATGTTCTTTTCGGCACGGCCTTGGGTGAGTACCAAACCGACAGCTCCGGCAATCGCCACCCATTTGCCGACGCCCGGTGCAAGGAACAAAAGTCCGATTCCGGCAAACAGCACAAGCCACAGGCCGATATCAAACACCGCGTCAAGCGCGTGTCCCTCCTTGACGAGCATATACGCCTTGATGAGCATACCCGTTATAAGGTGGATTGCGCCGATGCCGAGCGAAACCGCAAGATACGGAATCGGGTTGGTCACCGGGTTAAAGGCAAGCGCCAGCTCCGGAAAGCTTGTCCTGCCGAGCATATGCGTGGCGAACGCCGACGGCAGGTCGCCGAAGTAGCCGCCGAACAGAAAACCGCAAATCATGGTGGACACGCCGCAGATCGAGAACATATCGATGAGCTTGTACAGCGAGCTGCCGGGTTTTGCATGAAGCGCCTTCAACAGCACCTTGCCGCCGACAAGCAACAACAAGCCATACAGCACATCCTGCATGATCAGCCCGAAAATGACGAAATAGAAGATCGACATGATGAACGTCGGGTCGATACCGCGGTAATCCGGATAGGAATACATCCCGAGTACCGCTTCAAAGGGCGTGACAAGTTTTTTGTTGATTAACTTGACCGGCACCTTTTCGTCCTCTTTCGGTTCTTCGAAGCTGTAACAGCAAGCAAAGCCGTCAAGCACCTTTTCGACCTTATCGCGGTATATGTCCGGCACCCAGCCGGAAAGCAACGCCGTACTCTGCGTGGCACGTAACGTCCCTTTGACCTTTTCACGCACCGTTCGTGCCGAAAGAAGGTCATAGGCCTTATCGAGAAGTCCGCGGCTTTTGGCAAGCTCCCGCAGCGTTTCGTCCGCATCGGCAAGAGCCTTACGGGTCTCGGCAATCTCGCCCTTTAACCGCTCGGTTTCCTCTGCGGCCGAGCCGCGCATATCCTTAAATACAATCCGGGCAAACCCGGCGTCGGCAAGTGCTTTTCCGAAGGCCTCCGCATCGCTTTTTAACACTGCGGCGCACACATAATTGAATTCGCCGCCTGCTCCATAGAATTCCAAACCGTAATCGATTTCGGTCGCCGCAAGCTTTTGGAAAATCGCATCCCCTGTGAGTGCTTTGGGGAACGTACCTTTGAAAATAACGGTCTTTCGCGTTTCGTTTAAGGCGATTGGCTGCGGATACAGCAAAAACGGAGCTAAGGAAGCGATCTCGTTTTCCGCTTTGGCAATTTTCGCCTTAAAGGCGGCGCGATCCTTGGTGAGATCCTCTACACGGGCAGCAAGCACCAAGGCTTTTTCCACATCGGCATCGAGCGCCTCAAACTCGGCGCGCGTCAATGCCTCGGGAAGCATTTTTCCCTTTTTGCCCGAACCGAACGGTGCGAGCGTTTCGCTTGCGGCGGCAAGCCGTGTCCGGTCTCTTTCGAGTGCCGCCGTATTTTGCGCATTATCGCACGCATATAAACCCGGCGGCAGCTCGGCATCGGACGCCTGTTCGATGACCTCCACCGATTCGAGCCACACAAGCTCACGTACCAAACGGTCGATATCGCCGGTTGTTGCCGCAAGCGTCAGTTTTTTCATTCCGGCAATCATAGCGCAAACAGCTCCTTTAAGATGAAGTCAGCGGCGCTTTCCGAGCGCTTTTCGGCGTTTTCGCGCAGTTTTGCGGTCTGCTCGTAAAAACGGGCACTTTGCGACGCATTTTTCTCGGCGCTGTCGCGTTCGGCATCGGCAAGCAGTTGCTTTGCTTTGCGGAACGCTTCCTTTTCAGCCTCCTTTGCCTGTTCGTCCGCTTTGGCGGAAGCTTCGGCAAGCAGACGGACGGCACGGGCATCGGCATCCTTTTTGATTTTGGCTGCCTGTTCCTCGGCCGTGCGAATGACGGATATCATATCCAAATCAGCTGCCACTTTTTACACCTTCCTTTCTTTTCCTCTGTTTTGCGTGGAATTTTCTAGTATTATAGCACAAAAATCTAAATTTTGCAAGGATTATTTTGTTACCTATTTATATGTGCTGTCTGCACTCGTACCGGTCTTTGGGACAAATTTTAAGATTCCGTTCAGCTCCTCGAACCGCAAAACGAAAACGGCAATTTCGTCTTTCCGGGCATTCAGCACGCCGCCGTCGAAGCAAAACGCCACACCGTTCGGAACGAAATACGATGAGCCAAACGAGAAGTGCTTATGTAGTATCGCCTCAAAATTGTCATAATATGTGAAAAGCTTGCGGTTTAGGTTGTTTTCGGCAATCGCGCAAAGGCGGTCGAGCACAATCTTTCGCTGGGATAAGCCGGTATGAAACACCTGCGACGGCACAAGAAGCGTTCCGGTTTCAACCGACCAAAGCGTGCAAATGCGGCGTTTGGCAGTGGTTTTCGCGTCGAAACCGGAAACATCGGTAAACAGCGACACAGTGTTTTCGGCGTTGAACGGTACCTCGCATTGCCATAAAAGTGCGCACGGGCGGCCATTTTCTTGAGAAGCGGCGGCGGCCTTACGCAAAACCTTCGATGGGATGCGGCAATAGCGTTCGGCAAAAGAAGCGTAGCGGCGGTTGAGCTTGTCGCAAAACGCTTTTTCGCGCGGCAGAGCGGTGTTTTCGGTTTCGGTCGGCGTAAAAACGGGAACACGGGTGCGAACCAAAAGCACCGGCGGTCGGTCGGGTGCGGCGTCAGCCTTTTCCCGGTCAGCCGAAGGTTTTGGCTTATGCGGCTGTGGTGCAAAATACAGTTTTTTGCGGGTTTCAAACGTAAAAGAACGCATACGAAATCTCCTTTTTGCGGCATGGACTGCCGGATACTAAAAGGATATGCGGAAAATGCGCTGATTTTGCCGTTTGTCACTTACTAAAAAGTATTATACGGTGTTTTTTCGAAAAAAGCCATAGACAAAGCTTAAAAGGCGATAAAAAATCTGACAAAATCCGAAAAGTGTAAAAAAGCACGCCGGGCGTGATGCCCCGATAGGGGCTGCCGCCGCAGGCGGTGAAAAAGCACACGGAGTGTGCCGTTCCGGCAGGGACACCGCCGCAAGGCGGAAAAAGGATTTAATTGGATTGTGCGAATTTGCTGTTTGTGTGCGTTGATTCGAGGTTTGCAAAACCTCGGAGCTCCCTTTGGGAAGGTTTTAATTTTGTTAGTGGGA
>URCT01000038.1 GCA_900546385.1 uncultured Eubacteriales bacterium
CCAAAAAGCACGCCAGAGGTTTGCGAACCTCTGGACTCCGGGGACGATTCAAATCTCCGCCCGATACATGATTGTAGCTAAAGTGACCGGCATTCATCAAGTAACCGGCAACACCGGAAATTGCAACTTTGCTGCATATCGCCGGTGAGGATTTGAATCGGTGCGAAAGGGTGGCTGTAGTGCAAACGCAAGATTGCGAAATTTCGAAAAAGAGTTATTTTGCTGCAAGCTCATAGTAGGTTTTCACAGATAAAATTTGTTGCTGCACGTTAGTTTGGGTGCGGTGGAAAATTGAAGTTTTGCTGTACTAAAAAAAGCTTTTCTTTATCGGTTGGCTTTGCATGAGCTGAAAAGGCTTTTCTTTTCTGCCCTCCACCTCCCATTCGCACCATCCTTAACCTACTGTCACCAAAGAATACAGCCATTCTTTTCATCTCCGCTCTAAATCCTTACGCTGTAAAACCGGAGCGTCGCACCGATTCAAATCCTCACCGGCGATACCCGGAAACCTTGTGGTTTCCACTGCGGCCGGTTACATGATGATGGCCGGTCTTTTTTGCGAAAACCTCGAATCGAGCGGAGATTTGAATCGAGGTCGCAGGACGAAGTCCCGCGTGCTTTTTGGTTACTTTTTGCACAACGCAAAAAGTGACAACCCGTTCCCTTTACCGGGAACTCCGAGGTTTTGCAAACCTCGAATCAGCGCACACAAACAGTAAATTCGTGCAAACAAAATTAAATCCTTTTGCGGCTTCGCCGCTTTTTCCTACTTTTTGTAAAGTACAAAAAGTAGGGCAAAAAACTTTGAAACTTTCCTTTTGGAAAGTTTGCCCCATTCGGGGCGGCACACTCCGTGTGCTTTCCCGCCGCCCTTGGCGACAATATCCTTGTTGCTGCCGCAACAATTTCTGCCGCCTACGGCGGCTATTTCCCGGCGGCAGCGCCGCCTTGCGGTGCTTTTCGCAAGCCGAAAAGCACCCTATCAAAAATATCTCATGAGGTAACCATTATGCATACCTGCGCGGCTCTTTCCAGCGGTGCCGGCAAAGCCGGCGTCGCCGTTATCCGCCTTTCCGGCGATGATGCCGTAAAAATCGCTTCCGCTGTCTTTCGTCCGAAAAACGGCAAAACACTCGAAGACTGTCCGGCACGATTTGCCGTGTTCGGCACGGCCTTTGCCGCCGACGGCAAAAAAATCGACACCGGCCTTGCCACCGTGTTCCGGCAGCCGCATTCCTATACCGGCGAAAACACTGTCGAAATCAGCTGTCACGGCAGTCCGGTCGGCACAAGCCTCATTCTCGGCGCGCTGTTTGCCGCCGGTGCCAAGCCCGCACTTCCCGGCGAATTCACCAAGCGTGCCTTTATAAACGGCAAACTTGACCTCACCCAAGCCGAAGCGGTCGGCGATCTGCTCGATGCTGAAAGTGCTGATGAATTACGCTTGTTTTCCGCCCAGCTTGAAGGCGGACTCGGAAGAAAGATCCGCGCTGCCGCGGATAAGATCACCGCGCTTCTTGCCGCAGTCTATGCCTTTATCGACTATCCCGACGAGGATATGAGCGATGTGACGGACGAGGAAATGGCCGCGCAGATCGAACGGCTGTCACAAGAACTGCGTGCGCTCTGCGCCACATATGCTGCCGGACGCGCGGTCACGCAAGGACTTTATACCGTCATCGCCGGTGCGCCCAACACCGGAAAATCCACGTTTTTCAACCGGCTTGCCGGAAATGACCGCGCCATCGTGACCGACATTGCCGGAACCACGCGCGATATCATCACCGAAACTGTCGTATGCGCCGGTATCAAACTGCGGCTCGCCGACACGGCAGGCTTGCGTGAAACCGCCGACACCGTCGAAAAAATCGGCGTAGAGCGGTCGGAACGGGCACTCGAAGAAAGCGAACTCATTTTTGCCGTATTTGACGGCTCACGCGACGAAATTACCGCCGAAGAAACCGCTTTCATCGCACAGCTTGCGCCCCTTGCCCAACAAAAGCCGGTTGTCGCTTTCATCAATAAAACCGATATCGCGCCGGGCGAACAGATAAACCGGTGGGAAACCGCCTTAAGGGACGCCGGAATCGCGCATATTCTGCCCTTTTCCGCCAAAAACGGCAGTTTAACCGAATTGGAAAATCACCTGCACACGCTGTTCCCTCTCGAAAGCGACGCGTTGGAGCACGGCTTGGTTTTGACCAATGCCCGACAGTATGCCGCCGTGCAAAAAGCGGTCGCCTGCTTGGAAAACGCCCAAAACGCCCTGAAAACACTAACACGCGACATGGCAGGTCTTGACTTAGAAGAAGCACTCGGTGCATTGAACGAAGCCGACGGCCGCCAGGTGTCCGAACAGGTGGTAAGCACCATATTTGCGCATTTCTGCGTGGGAAAATAGCCTATGAAACAGAAAGTGACACTCGTTTTCGCGTTTTTTTCGGGCGTGCTGTGCGCCGATCTTTTGCTGCGAACCGTTTTTTTGTTTGATGCATGGAATCGCGGCAAACTTGGCGGCGTTCTCGGCTTTTTTGTGGGAAAAAGCGGCCTGTGGCTCACGGTTTCCGTACTCTTGTGTGCGGCAGCACTTGCGGTCGGCCTTTTCGGAAAGCTCCTCGGCAAGGCCGGAAGCACTTTCTTCATTTTTGCGCTTGCTTGCGGAATCACCGAATGGAGCTTGTTCCATCTGCGCATATTGCCCGGAAAAGCCGGCGTTTATGCGTTTTTCATCAGCGTGCCGCTGTTCTTTCTCTGTGAGCTTATCGGCACGGTGTTCTGCATCAAAGCCGCTTTACGCTGCTTACGCCCAAAAGAACAACCCGAACCATAAAGCAACACGAAAATTGTTATAAATCATTGTTATAAATAAATTGTTATAAATAATAGGAGATACATTCATGATTGTACAACTTGAAGAAGCCAAACAAACCTTAGGCACGCTTGCCGCCGACGTAAAAGAGCTGCGCGACGCGCTCGACTACGATAAGCTTTGCGCCAAAGCCGACGAGCTTGAAAAAATCACCTGCGAACCGGAATTCTGGGGCCGCGAGGACGCCCAAGCGGTCATGGCCGACTTGAACACCGCCAAAGCCAAAATCAGCGATTACAAGGAGCTTGCCGACGGCGTGAGCGCCCTCGGCGATCTTGTGGATATGGCCATTTCGGAGGACGATGAAAGCTTTACGGAAGAGATTTTATCCGAGCTTTCCGCACTTCAAAAGAGCTATGACCGCCAGCGCATCGAAACGCTTCTTTCGGGCGAATTCGACAAAAACAACTGCATTCTTTCGATCCATCCGGGCGCAGGCGGCACGGAAGCCCAAGACTGGGCGGAAATGCTCTATCGTATGTATTGCCGCTATGCCGAAAAGCACGGCTTTAAGGTGAAATTACTCGACTACCTCGACGGCGACGAAGCCGGATTAAAGAGCGCGACCATCCTCATTTCGGGCAACTATGCCTACGGCTATCTCAAAAGCGAGGGCGGCGTACACCGGTTGGTGCGCGTGTCTCCGTTTGACGCATCGGGCAGACGGCACACATCGTTCGCTTCGGTTGAGGTCATGCCGGAGTTAGAGGATGACAGCGGCATCGAAATCCGCGACGAGGATCTCGAAATCGAGACGCACCGTGCCAGCGGTGCCGGCGGTCAGCACATCAACAAGACCGATTCAGCCGTGCGTATCATTCACAAGCCGACCGGCATTGTTGTAGGCTGTCAAACCGAACGCAGCCAGCTGCAAAACAAGGAAACCTGCATGAAAATGCTCAAGGCAAAGCTGCTTGAGATCAAGGAACGCGAAAAGCTCGACAAGATCGACGATATCAAGGGCGAAAAGCTCAACATCGAATGGGGCTCGCAGATCCGTTCCTACGTGTTCATGCCGTACACGCTTGTCAAGGACGCGCGCACCGGCTATGAAGACGGCAACATTTCGTCGGTCATGGACGGCAATATCGATGAATTCATCAATGCGTACCTGAAAGCCAAAGGTAACTTTTTGAAATAACACCGCAAGGGAGGAACACACGATGGCAGGCTTCAGCATTGCTCTTGTCTTAGGCGTTTTCTATTTAACCTTTTTGGCGATTCTGATCGGCATCTTCATCTGCATGGTGCTCACCTATATTTTTGACAGTCTTGCCTTTTACGGCATGGCCAAAAAGAAAGGCCTGAACCATGCCTTTACCGCCTGGATCCCGTTCTACCACAAGGTTCTGTTCGGCCGCATCACGGGAAAGAACACGCTCGGCATTCTTTCGGCGGTATGCAACGTTTTGGCTCTTGCCTGCCTGTTAAGCCGCTTTGAAAACCTGTATCTCACCTATGTTCGCTTCGCACTCTTCGTGGCAAGTCTTGTCGCAGGCTTTGTATTTGACCTTCTCATGGCGGCGGTCGTTTATAAAAGCGCGTCAAAAAAATACAGCGATGTTTTCACCATTGCAAGTGCCTTAACGCTTGGCCTTGCCCGGCCGATCATTCTGTTTGCCTTACGCAATAAGGTAACTTTTGAAAGCACTGCCGCAGCCGGTTTTACCGAGCCGACACCGCAGCTTTCTGAAACAAACGCATAGCAAAACGCCCGAAGTTTTGATCCGCTTCGGGCGTTTCTTTATCGCAATTTCCGTTCGCTCCGATATTTTCCGGGCGGCACGGCATAATGGCTCTTGAACTGTCGGATAAAAAACGATGTCGACCGATAACCGCATTCGGCGGCTATCTGTTCCACCGTAAGTCCGGTGTTGACAAGCAACAGTGCCGCATACGCAAGCCGCTCTTCAATCAGGTATTCAATCGGGCTTTTGGCATAAACCTTCTTAAAGCGCTTGGCGAAATAGGACGATTCGGAATGCACAAAAGCCGAAAGCGTGTCAAGCGTGATCTCCTCTTTAAGATTTTGCCGCATATAATCGGCAGCACGCAAAATGTCCGGATCGGCCGGCTGTGTCCGAACATACTTTTCATGGCAGCAGTCAGCGTTCATCAAAAAAAGCAGTTCGCTTGCCAAAAGCTTCGCCGACGCTGAAGCTCGCTCCGGCTCTTTACACAGTGCTTCAAACAGATCCGATATCTCCTTGCGGTGCAGCGGCGTAAAGACCTCCGGCAACCCGTCAACAAGCGGGTTTTCTCTGCAAACCTCGATTTCAAGCGACTTTTGCCGGAGATAGTTTTCCGGCGGCGTTTTTCCGGAAAAATCCACGGTCAGCTGGTAGCAGTCGTAATCGCCGACTCCCGAACAGACCTGCCCCGGCCGCCTTACGCACAGACTGCCTGCCGAAACCGGATACACACGGCCGTCAAAGGTCACCGTGCGCGCACCGTCTTTGTAAAAATCAAACTCATGGTTGCGTACAATGCGTTTGACCGCACCGCCGGGATCCGGTGCGACAAACCGCCGGCATTCCAAAATGCAAAGCTCCATTTTCTTCCCTCCGCTATGAGTATATACGAAGCGTGGCGGAATGTCAAGAAAAAACCGAATATGTGCTATTTTTAGCACATATAATGCCTTTTTTATAGGGAGCTTGTGTGATAAAATGAAATAAAAACCGTACATAAAGGAGTCTGCCGCATGACCGACATCCGCATAAGCCGCAATCCCTACGCCGCCTTTTTCGGCGGACTCGGCTTCCATAACAACGACGCAACCATGTATCACGTCATGGACAAAGAGCATTTCAACCAAATCATCTGCAAAAATTACCGCGAGATATCACCCGGCTTTATGCGCACCTTCGGCAGCTTTTCGGATTGGACAAAAGAAGCCATGGACGAATTTGCCGAGTATTATACGCAAATGCAGAGGTGGACGGATACGCCCCTATATCTCACGCCTGCCGCCGGAAAACTGCACTTTTCGGACGAAGAAATGAGAAACTATGCTGAAGACGTTGCCGATCGGTTAGCCTATCTCTATTTCGAAAAAGATGTCCGACACCTGCGCTACTACTGTTTTTCCAACGAAATGTCGCGCGTCATGTGGGGCGTGCTGATGGACGACCTTGAGACCTTCAAAAAATACCACACCTATTTATACGACGCCTTTCAAAGGCGCGGGCTTCCGATCGGACTTCTTGCCACCGACGCGTCGGAATACGAAAACTGGTCGACCGTCGACTGGGCCATCCGAAACATGGCGGATATTTCAGAGGACTATTGCGTACACATCTATGAGCGCGCGCACGATATCCGCGACCTGTCGTTTTACGGTTTTTTTAAGGAGCAGTGCGAAAAAATAGTCGGCAAAGCCATCCGGAATTTCGGCAAACGCGTCATTTTAGGCGAGGTCGGCATCCAGAAAAACGCCGGACAGCTAAGCTTTAACGGTGGCGCGGTCATCGATACCAACCGATATTTTGAGAATCCGGAGGAATGCGCTTTTTCTGCGTTAATGCTCTGCGAAATGGCCTTTGCCGCCATCAATGCCGGCATTTTTGCGCTGTGCTATTGGTCCTTTTGCGACCACCCTGCCCCGTTTTCCTGTGCCTATTCAAACAAGCACGGCAGCTATGCCGAGAAATGGTCGGAAGCCGAGCGCTTTTTCAGCTGTACGACCGATACCAAATACAACAAATTCGGCTTCACCAAATGGGACGATTTCACCAAGGACTACGGCGCACGCGCCCATTACTACGGCGTTGCACCCATGATAAAGCTCTTCAAGCGGAATTCGTATGTGCTTGACGTCACGTCATGCGACGCGCTGCTTCGCACCTGCGGTCTGTTGAACCGCGACGGTTCCCTTTCGGTCGGCGTTGTCAACCGCCGGAAGGAGCCGGTCACCGTAAGATTGGAAAGCACACTTTTTGGCGCAAAGCCGATACGCGTGTATGAATATGACCCCAAAAACGTGCCGTTCAACCGCTTCTGTGATCTGCCGGATTTTGCCGCGGTCGTAGAGCCGAACGCGGCCGTTTATGAATTAAAGCCCGAAAGCGTGACCTTTTTCACCACCGATTATCTCGAAAAACCGCATACGGTACGTGCTGTCGGGCAAACGGTTTCGGCGCATACGCTCACCTGGGAACCGGTATCCGACCCGAATCACTGCTATTACCGCATATTTGCAGACAAAAAGGCGGATTTTGTTCCGTCGCGCGAAAACCAGATTGCCTCCACCGTCGCCTGCCGTCTGCCGCTTGAAGCCGACAAGGAAGTCCTGCACTACAAGGTGTTGTCGGTGGACAAGAGCGGAAATCTATAGAAAAGAGGATTTTTTATGAAAGTACTTCTTATCGGCGATTCGATTCGTCTGTTCTACGAGGAAGCCTTAAAAAAAGAGTTGGGCGACGCCTATCAGGTCTATTCACCGGCGGAAAACTGCCGGTTTGCCGCCTATGCGGCCAACAGCCTTCGGTTTTGGCTTAACGATTTCCCAAAGCCCGATATCATCCATTTCAACGCCGGTCTGTGGGACACCGGCATCTTATTCGGCGAAAACGAGAGCTTCACGCCGCTCGAGCATTATGTGTTCTATATGAAGCGCATTTTGAAGACCTTGCAGGCTACCGGCGCAAAAATCATTTTCGCGACCACCACGCCGACCGACGAAAACAAGCGTTTCGAAAGCAATCCGCGCTTTGCCTCCCAGCGGAACGAGATCATCGAAGCCTATAACCAAGCCGTTTTGGAAGCGTTTTCCGGCGAAGATATTGTTATAGACGATTTATATGCCGTCATAAACGCCAACAAAGAGGGCTTTATCAGCGGCGATTACATTCATCCAAGCAAGGCCGGTGTGAACGCACTTGCCAAAGCGGCGGCAAAATGCATACGGCGCGTCGGAAAGGAGCTTCGCCCGAATTCGGATGACAGCGCGATTCCCGAAAAAGCACCGGCTTCAGCAGTTAATCAAAAGACCCTGCAATAACGTTTCGGGTTCTGTTTTTCCTGCCGTAATATGCGGAATGCGGCAGGATTTTTTTGTGTCGAAAAAAACTTTTTTTAATTTGCATTTACCCCTTGACAAATGCGTTTCATTTTGGTAAGGTAAAGGCGAACAAAAAC
Organism: uncultured Eubacteriales bacterium; assembly: GCA_900546385.1. Classification (GTDB taxonomy): domain Bacteria; phylum Bacillota; class Clostridia; order Oscillospirales; family CAG-382; genus UMGS882. The sequence goes on from URCT01000038.1 coordinate 8,009, forward strand.
GGGAAGACCGTGTCACAAAAAACACGCTCCACGGAGGAACTCGCCATGAAAAAACAGCGGGACAGCAGCGCAAAGAGCTTCAAAGGCGCACCGGCTCCGGCCGAAGCCAAGGAACACGCACGCAAAAGTCAAGGAAAAGACGAGGTCTTTACCGACGAAGAAGTCAAAGCTCTCGAAAAGGAGCTTATTGACACCTATATCCGGTCGGGCGACAAACCGTTTAAGATCCTTTTTAAGATGTACAAAAAGTACACGCTGGAAATTCTCATTTCGTTGTTTTTCTACTTCATCAAGACCCTGCCGGTCATCGCGCTGCCGATTGTCACGGCAAAGATCATCAACCTTGTTACGCACCCGACACCGGATTTTTCGCATCGGCTCATCGTGTACATCATCGTCATGACGACGCTGTTTTTCCTCAACATCCCGACACATATGCTGCATATCAAGTATCACAGCATTGTTTCGCGCAAGGTGGAAGCCGGCCTTCGCGGTGCCATGGTGCGCAAGCTCCAACAGCTGTCCATCACCTTCCACAAGGAAATGCAGTCCGGCCGCATCCAATCCAAGCTCATGCGCGACGTGGAAACCATTCATGAGCTGTCCACCCACCTGTTTACCACCATTCCCGGCATTATCATCAACATGATTACCGCGCTTTGCGTGGTGCTTGCCTCTAACCTCACGGTGTTTGCATTCTTCCTTTTGTGCATTCCCTGCGCCGTGGCAACCGTCCGGGCGTTCCGCAGACCCATCGGTTCCTCCAACCGCTCGTTCCGCAAAAACATGGAAAACACCTCGGCAAACCTAATGGACATGGTCGAAATGACGCCCATCACGCGCGCCCATGCGCTTGAAAACAAAGAGGTCAACAAGATGACCTCCATCCTCAACACGCTTGCCAACACCGGCTTTAAGCTCGATATGGTAACGGCGTTATTCGGCTCGATCTCGTGGGTCATGTTCCAGTTATTCCAGTTTTTGTGCCTGTTATTCTCGGCGTTCATGGTGTATAACGGCAAAATCTTAGTCGGCGATATTTCGTTATATCAACAGTATTTCACCATGTTGACCGGTCAGGTCTCGTCCATTATCGGACTTCTCCCGATCTTAACCAAAGGCTTTGAATCGATCTCCTCGGTCGGTGAAATTCTGTCCTCCATGGATATCGAGGACAACAACGGCAAAATCAAATTAACCGACTTAAAGGGCGATTACGAATTCAAGGATGTATACTTCTCGTATGAAGACGACCAACCGCTGCTACGCGGTATGAACCTCAAGGTCAACGCCGGTGAAACAGTTGCCTTTGTCGGCGAATCCGGTTCGGGAAAGACGACGCTGCTCAATCTCATCATCGGCTTTAATCTGCCGAAATCCGGCACGCTTACGGTGGATGGGCACGATATCACGGATATCGATCTGCACGCCTACCGCCGACATATCTCCATCGTGCCGCAAAACAGCGTGTTATTTACCGGCACGATTCGCGAAAACATCACCTATGGCTTAAAGAATATCACCGACGAAAAGCTGTATGCCGCGCTTGAAGCGGCGCGCCTTACCGAGTTCATCAACTCTCTGCCGCAGGGCGTGGATACGCCGCTTGAGGAACACGGAGCCAACCTTTCGGGCGGTCAACGCCAGCGGCTGTCCATTGCACGCGCCATCATCCGCAATCCCGAGGTCATCATTCTCGACGAAGCCACCAGTGCGCTGGACAGCGTTTCGGAACGCCAGATTCAGGACGCGATCAATAACCTAAGCGCCGGACACACCACCTTTATCGTGGCGCACCGCCTGTCTACGATAAAAAATGCCGATAAGATCGCCGTCATCAAAGAGGGAAAATGCGTCGAAATGGGCACATTTGACGAGCTGATGGAAAAGAAAGGCGAATTTTACAAGTTGAGAACCTTACAGGCCGTATAGGAGGAACCATGTACCGGGAGCTGTTAACGCCGTATTTGAAGGAATATACCTATGCCGTACTGCAGGAGCCGTGTTCGGAGGAAACCATACGGGAAACCGAAAAAGCCGTCGGTCTGCCGTTTCCGGAGGAATTGAAAACGCTGCTTCGCGAAACCAACGGCGACCGGTGGCTTCTGCTGTCGGCCGACGAAATTGCGGAAAACGCGCATTTGAACCGACAATGCTTCGAAAACGCCGAAGACGACGAAAAAGCGCTCTTTGAGCCGCTAAAGCACCTTTTACTCTTTGCCACCAATGGCTGCGGCGACTATTACGGGTATCTTTTCGCCGACGATGGTTCGGTAAAGGACGGCATTTATCTGTGGGAGCATGAGGATTTTCAGTACAAAAAGGTCGCGGAAAACATTGCTGACCTGATTCGGAAATACTATAACAACGAGGTATAAAAAAACCGCCGCAGGAGAAGCAAATCCTGCGGCGATATTATGCACAAAAAAGATAAGGCAACGCTTTTTCCGCGTTGCCTTTTGGCTTTTCTATATACCCGCTTCAGTGTCCGGTCTTTATTTTTCCGCTGCGACGTCTTCCGCGCCCGTATCGGTTACTTCCGTATGAGCCGCGCCGCCGCCATAGGTAGAAACCTTGATGTTGTTCAAACGGAGCGTGTTATAAAGTTCCGAGCCATCGGGAACTTCCACCGTTGCGCCCGAACGATAGAATGCAAGCGCGTCGATTTCTTCGGTCGCATCCGAAAGGCGGACAGTCTGTGCTGCCGAATCGGTAAAGGCATAGTAAGCGATCTTCTTGACCTCATCGCCGTAAGAAACGTTTGCGCCGCCGTTGTATTTGAGCAGAATGCCGTCGCCGACGATGACCGACGTGCCCTGGAGGTTCTTATACCATTCCGTCTGCTTGAAATATTCGCCGAAAGCAAACTGACCGATGGTGGTCACCGTATCCGGAATGTTTAAGCTGACTAATGCGTCGCAGCCATAGAATGTACGCGGTCCGATCTCGGTAAGTCCCTCCGGCAGCTTGACTTCTTCAAGAGCCGTGCAGCCTTGGAAGCACGCTTCGCCGATGGTGGTCACCGTATCCGGAATGGTGATTCTCTTGACGGTCTCATTGTTCATAAAGACGCCGGCATCGATGCCGATGAGCGTATATTCCACCGGATCCTCAACGGTTTCTTCGACTTCCTTTTCGACGGTCGTCACATTGCCGTCTTTATCGGTCACTTCTTCGGTAACGGTTTTCTTTTGCTTTTCCTTCTTCATGCGGATGACCGTTTCCTCGAGGTCAACCTCTTCAAAATCGCCGTTATAGGCGATGAGCGTCGCACCGTCCGAGGACCAATCGTATTCGTATACAACGACTTCTTCGTCCTCATCCTTCGGCAAAACGATTCCGGCAAGATCGGAATTTTGTTCGCCGCCGGTCGGGTTATCGGTGTTTTCTTCCTCGGGCTTTGAGCAGGAGGACAGCGCTAAGCACGCGCATACACCAAGGCAAAGAATGCCGAATGTAAGCTTTTTCATAAGGTTTTTCTCCTTTGAGCAAATTCTCGCATAATATCGTATGAATAAGTATAGCACACTTACCGCGCAATTTCAACAGCAATTTCAAAGATTGTTACTGTTGCACAGTTGACACGCCGTTTTTTTGTGTAAAACAGCAATACCGTGTTTCTCAAACATTAAAGCGGAACAGAACCACATCGCCGTCCTGCATGACATATTCCTTGCCTTCGGAACGCATTAAGCCTTTTTCTTTGGCAACCGCCGTCGATCCGCACGCAACCAAATCGTCAAACGAAATGACCTCGGCACGGATAAAGCCGCGTTCGAAATCGGTGTGGATTTTTCCTGCCGCCTGCGGTGCTTTGGTGCCGCGCGTGATGGTCCAAGCGCGCACTTCTTCGGGACCGGCCGTCAAGAAGCTGATAAGGCCGAGCAGGTCATAGCACGCCGTGACAAGGTTGTCAAGGCCGCTCTGCTCGATACCGAGTTCGGCCAAAAACGCCTTCTTTTCCTCGCCCTCAAGCTCGCTGATCTCGGCCTCCAAACCGGCGCAAATGTGGATAATGCCCGATTTTTCCTCATCGGCAATGGCTTTGAGCGCCATATAGTATTTATTGTCGGAAAGGTCGCTGCCGATCGAATCTTCGTTGACATTGGCAACGTAAATGACCGGCTTTGCGGAAAGAAGCGGCACGTCGCGCAGAATTTCGCGTTCCTCGGGCGTATAATCAAGGGTGTTTGCCTTTTTTCCGTCGTTGAGAACCGCAAGCACCTTTTCCAAAAGGTCGATCTCCTTTTGCACGGATTTATCGCCCTTTAAGATTTTTTTTGCACGTTCGATGCGGCGTTCCACGATTTCGATATCCGAATAGATTAACTCCAAATTGATGGTAGCCACGTCGTCTGCCGGATTGACAACGCCGTTGACATGGATGATATCATCGTCGTCAAAGCAGCGAACCACGTGTACGACCGCATCCACTTCACGGATATGGGACAAGAACTTGTTGCCGAGACCCTCGCCCTTAGACGCACCTTTGACAAGACCGGCGATATCGACAAATTCGATGACGGCCGGTGTGTATTTTTTCGGATGATACATTTCGGCAAGCACGTCAAGACGCTTGTCCGGAACAGGCGCAATGCCGACGTTCGGGTCGATGGTGCAGAACGGATAATTGGCCGATTCCGCACCGGCATTGGTGATGGCATTGAATAACGTGCTCTTTCCGACATTCGGAAGACCGACGATACCTAATTTCATTTGTACTCATTCTCCTTCGATTTTCCTTGATTTTCAAGGGATTTTGCGCGTTCGGCATCTCGGCTGTTACGCCATTTTTACACCATTTCCGCTCCGCCGCCGGCATAACCCGGCAGCCTTTTGCAGCACCTTCGGGCTGTATCCCTCTTTCAAGGATTCGTGCTGTCAATCGCAAAGGACGCACGAACACGGATAAATTATAGCACAGAACGCTTTTTTTCTCAAGCCGCTGCACAAAAAAACTCTCCGTTTATTTGTAAATTTTTTGGAATCTCTGCTATCGCCGGTTTCCGCGAACGTACAGCTTGAATCGTCACGCAGAATTTGCCGAAAACAGATTGCTTTCTAATATGCTATGCGTTTTCTCCGCCGTTATCCGCAGTTTCCTTGATGCCTGCCAACGCCAAAAACTTTTTATCCGACTGAATGCCCTGCGTCAAAAACCGGCCGTCCCGGAACAGCGCATAGGTCGTGACCGGCGCAGGCACGTTCTGTGCGGCTTCTTTGTCGGTAATGTGGATAACCTTGAGCGAAATGCCGTGCTTTTTGGCCGCCTCCTCCACCCGCGGCACCCAATAGTAGGTGAACGGACATTGGTCGGTGTAATACAGAACAAAGCCGCTCTCCTTGACCGCCGGATGTACGGCGCATTCCTTCAATTTCGGCGGTTCGGCATCCGATACCAAGGGCAGATACATGAGGTTGATGCCGCAGTCGGAAACATCCGCGGTTCGAAAGCCTTTGTAAGCCAAAAACTTCGGATCGGCAAGAAATTCCCGTTTCCGTCCCTCGGCACACAAAATGCAAATGCCGTTCTTCTCTTTCGCTTTGGCATCGCGGATACATTCCTCTAACAAATCGTTCGAATATCCGTGTCCTTTCATAGAGCCGGAAACCCATAAGCAGTTGATGTACAGCCAACCGTCTGCCTTTAAGGGAATCCAGGCATTTTCTGCCGGAATGTATTCGATAAAGCATTTGCCGCGTTCTTGACTGCGGTAAAAAACCAATCCCTCATCAAAGCGCTTTTTGAGCCATTCTTTTTTTGTAAGACTCTGTTTGCCGCTCATCGCGCAGCAAATATGCTCCTTGTCAATATTCTCTTTGGTTATGCGAAGATACTCCATACAGCTTTCCTCTTCTCTCTCGTTTTTGGGTCATAGCACCGTGTCTTTCCGGTTCGCCCTGCGAAACCATGCTTTCTCACAGAACCGCTTCCTGTCCTTGATACAGACGGAAAAACTGCCGGATATGCCGCTCCATCAGCGTCATTGCCTCGTCCTCACGCTCTGGCTCCCGGTCGCAGAGGGCGATCCAAGCAGAGATCGGCAGACAAAACTGCGCCGCCATGATTTCGGCATCGCCGCGCATGAGTGTGCCCTGTTCCATGAGAAACCGCATAAGTCCGGTGCAATAGTTTAAGACATCCGTGTAGTTCTGCTTGGTTTGCAGTGCGGCCAACTGCGGATTCCGAAACTGCTCGATGGTCAGCATTTTACGCGCACGGCAGATCTGCGGATCATGGAGAATATAATGCACATGGTTCTGAAGCATCTGTATGACGGCATCCGGCGTCATCGCCTGTTTATCCCTTGTATAGGCAGGATCATCCCAGTTTGCCTTTGCAAAAACAGAATGCTTTTGATATTTCTCCAAAACCTGTTCCTGCAGTGCCTCCAACAGCTCCTGCTTACTGCCGAAGTGGCTGTACACGGAGGCCTTGCGAATGCCGACGGCATCGGCAATTTGGGAAATGGATGTCGCTTCAAAGCCCTGCACCGAAAACAGCTCCAAGGCCGTGTCCAAAATCTCTTGTTTCGTGTTGTTCTTTTCCATGCGGCCAATCTCCTTGTATGTGTGATAGCAGCTCTATTATAGCTTCCGAACGGTAGTCTGTCAAGTGCTTCGCGAAAATTCCAGAAAAATCTTTGCAAAAGCACCCGGCCGCAACGGCCTTTTCCCGTTTTAAGCAAAGCAAAATAACGTTTGTTTTCCGCAAAATACCAAAACAAATTAACATTTCCTCCGTTCAAAAGCCGGCGTTCTTATGCTATATCATTAGCTGTGTCCGTCACGGTGTACAACCGCCGCAAAGGCATAAAACGTTTTGGGAGGCGATCCTATGGCAAATCGATTTTCCGGTGTCAAGAGCGCACACGGCGAGATTCGGATGACCGACGGCTCTCTGTGGAAAAATATGCTCTTTTTCAGCATTCCGCTTATGCTGTCCCAGCTTTTGCAGGTGCTTTTCAATATGGCGGATGTGGCGGTCGTCGGCAAGTTTTCCAGCGCGGAGGCGTTGGGTGCGGTCGGTTCGACCACGACTCTTGTATCGTTATTTACCGGCTTTCTCATCGGTATGGGCAGTGCCGTCAATGTCCGCGTTGCGCGGCATCTCGGCGCACGGGATAAAGAGCGCATCGCCGCTTCTGTGCGCACCTCATTTGTGCTGTGTCTTGCGACGGGCTGTATCATTATGGTGCTTTGTCTGATTTCCACGCGGTTCATGTTAGAGCTGCTCGGCACAAAGGACGATCTTATCGAAGGAGCTGTGTTATACTTCCGCATTTATGCGCTCGGTATGCCGGCACTCGGGATCTTCAATTTCGGCAACGGCGTGCTCAGTGCAAACGGCGATACAAAGCGTCCGCTTACCTATCTTTTGATTGCAGGCATTCTGAATGTGATCTTCAACCTGTTTTTTGTCATCGTCTGCGGCATGGCGGAGGATGGCGTTGCGCTTGCCAGCATCATCACGCAGTATGTGTCCGCCGGGCGAATAAGCGAAAGCTTGCGAAAATCGGCTTTGCCCGAAAAAGCAATCGGCTTTTGCAGGGAAATCAAAGACAGCCATAGCGGCATAAAGCGGTTATGGCTGTCTTTGATTAGGTGTCCTTACGAAGGATCTTCAGATAATCCTCATACGAACAGATTTTGGTTTTCCCCATCTTATCGGAACAAACAAGAATGCCCTTGTCTATCAATGCATTCACAGCTCTTGACACGGTGTTATAGGACATATTTAAGGCTTGTGCCGTCTTTCCGATTGCAATGATCGGATTTTCCTCAAGGTAGGTCATAAGCTTTTGTGCCGATGCTTTTGCCTTTCCAAAAGCGTTTATTGTTTCCGTAGTTTTGTCGTGCAGTTCTATCAGCTTATCAATGGTATCTATGGCATCCGTTGCCGCTTCGGAAAGAGCCAACAGGAAAAATTTGACCCATTGTTCGTAATTTCCGGTTCTGCGAACCTCGCTCATACGGTCATAATACTCGATTCTGTTCTTTTTCAGAAAATAGGACAAATAGAGTGCCGGCGTTGACAACACCTTCTTTTCCATCAGATAAAGCGTAATTAACAGTCTTCCGACTCTGCCGTTGCCGTCCAAAAACGGATGTATTGTTTCAAACTGATAGTGAATGAGCGAAGCACAGATTAGTGGATCTAAATTACTGTCGCCGTTAATAAATTTTTCAAGGTCGCTCATAGCCGTTTTCATATCCTCCACATTGGGCGGAATATATCTGGCATTTTGAAGTGTACTGCCGCTGCCGCCTATCCAATTCTGTGAAGAACGGAGTTCGCCCGGATTTTTTTCGCTGCCTCTGACATCGGATAACAATACAGCGTGTGTTTCCTTGATAAACCGTGTGCAAAGCGGCAAAGTTTTTAACCGTTCAATCGCAAATTCCGTCGCTTTAATATAGTTTATTACATCGGAAACATCTCTGTTTGCATTTTCGGTAATGAACGGATTCAGAACATCATCCAACGTGCATTGCGTACCCTCGATTTGAGAGGATAAAAGTGCTTCCTTTCTTACATACATCGATACAAACAGATTCACATTCGGTATTCGCTTTGCAATACTTTCGATGGTTGCTATCTGTTTATTTGCCTTGACCAAGTATTCCACCATTTCGTCGTCTTGTTCGATAGCAGGGTTCGGCGGAAGCGGATTGGGTTTGAAGGATGGATAGGCCATTTGACCAGACAGATTTGTTACAAGCTCTCCGGCTCTGTTTTTCATGTATGCTTCACCTCACGCAAATTGAAATTTCTATGCGTATTATACCATCTATATTTCCGCTTGTCAAGTTATGTGGAAATATACAGTCCATTTTCGATAAAGAAATTTCCACTTAACGGAGCTTTTGGAAATGAAACGCCATTCGGAAGCGTAGAAAACTCCACCCGACAAGCACGCCACAAGTGCCTGTCGGGTCTTTTCTTACACAAAAAGCACTTACTTAGCCGTTGTGTTTCCGGCACCGGGACGAGCCGTGTCGTCAAACATATCGCCGACCGCGTCTGCCGCATCCCGTGCCACATCCGCCACACCGCGTGCGGCATCATCGACCGCGCCGCCGACCGCGCCGCCGGCCACACCGCCCGTGCCGGTGCCGTAATCGGTGGCCGTGCCGTTGCCGGCTGTGCTTGTGCCGGAACCGGTGCTGCCGGTCATGCCGCGCGCACCCGTGCCGATGGTATTATCGTTTGTGCCGGTGGTCGGATTTTTGTTTCCGCCGCAGGAGGCAAGAAGCATCACGGCCGCAAGGCACAAGAGAATCAAAAACGTCATTTTTGTCTTTTTCATGGATGGATTTCCTTTCTTGTCATACGTCTCAAAGAAGCTTCCGTGCGGCCGCGTTCTTTGAAACGCCGTTTTTAGTGTGGACGGCAGAAACGCACAAATACCTGTCAAAATACAGAAAAAGTTCTTAACATTTTCTTAATTCGGCAAAATGCGGTTGACCCGGCACGGATTTTCCTTTATAATGAATGTATGAAATCCGTTTCAAATTCACGTGAAAGGGTCTGTGCCATGAAAACAAGAGAAAAATTTGTTGCTTTCCTCAAAAATTCCGCTAATTCCGTGCGCCGGTTTCCCCTTACAAGCGCGTGCGTGCTTCTCACGTCGGTCATCAGCTTCATTATGATTTTCGGTGAAACAAACGATGTGACGAAATACGGTCTGTTTTCGGCAGGCCTCGGCGCGTTCTTGTTTCTTGCGTGTGAGCTGTGGCACGAAAAGAGCGCCATCTCGGACGGCAGCCGCGCACGATATCTTGCCGCCTATATCGCAACCAGCCTTTTGACCGTATTGTCGTTTGGGCTGTTATTCATCGCCAAAATTCGGGCCTATGCAACCATCGGTATGCTCGGGCTTGTCGCCGCGGCAGTGCTTCTTGCCGTGCGGTTACTCATAAAAGATGATGAAAACCTGCGTGCGGCAGCCGCTTTGGTGCACGCGGCTTTCACGGCGTGCGGCACGGGTCTTGTCGTATGGCTCGGCTCATCCGGCTGTTATACCGCTTTCTGCGAATTGGTGCTCGGCAGCTATTACGGCTCAAACATACCGCTTGCGCTGCTTGTCATTGCGTTTGATTTGGGCGTGTTTGTCTTCTTATCCGGCATTCCGGTTTTTGGCGAACCGGCTTCCGAAGAACGCACACCGAGCAAAGCCTACAAAGTCGTGTTTGCCTATGCGGAATTGCCGATCTTTCTGCTGTTACTCGGCATTTTGTATCTGTATCTCATCAAAATCGCCTGTTCGCTCCATCTGCCGGACGGCGGCGTCAATTCCTATACCGTCATGGCCGATATGCTGTACCTATTTAACCTGTTTGCCGTCAGCGTGTTTGCGCCCTCACAGCCGCTTGCGCGGTTTTTCCGCCGCTTCGGCGGATTGCTGCTGCTTCCGGTGCTGCTTATGCAGAGTATCGCGGTCGGTGTGCGCATCTATTACTACGGCTTGACGCTGCCGCGCATGGTATTGCTTCTTTTCATGGCGGTCACGCTTGCGATGGCGGTCGGCTCGTTCGTGCGGAAGATCGGCGTTGCGCGCGCGCTCGGCTTTTCCGCCGTTTTGGTGATTCTTCTTACGGTAACGCCGCTTAACATTTTCAATCTGCCGCTATGGCAGCAAAGTGCGGCACTCAAGCAGGTGCTTCGCGAAAACGGTATGTTCGAAAACGGAAAAATCGTCCAAAAGGACGATTTACCCGAACAAGCCAAACAGAAAATCACCGAAGCGTATGATTATCTGAACAGTTATTCCGATAATCTTCCTTCTTATCTGACAAGTGTCGGTGTGAAAGCCAATTTCGGATTCGACCGGCCTGATCCGTATGAAACGCAAAACAGCACCGCTTGGTGCAATTACCAAGGTTCGGCGATGGACGACGGCATCGACGTTGCGAACTACGCCTTTATCAAACACATATACCTGCAAACCGAGGACGAGTCAGCCGGAGAATTCCGCTTTACCTCCTCCGACGGAACGGCATACAGCATTCCCTATCAAGCGTTTAACACGTATGCCGAGACGTTATTTGACACCTACGGCGAAAGATATTACGACGATCTTACTCTGCCGCCGTATCCGATCGCCGAAAACATCGATTTTGTGCCGTTTCGCATCAACTTTGATTATGACGGTTCTTCCAATAAGCTGCGTAATCTTTCCGTCGAAGGATACCTTCTCTGCCGATAGCCGGAAACATCTGTCAAAATCCGCCAAAATCTGCCAAAAATGCATAGTTTTCGCGGTTCGTCTTTGCAATTTGGCATTTTGCTGTAAAACGGCCTGTCGATTTTGTGGAAAATGCACCTTTACAGAAAGGCGTTTTTATGGTAAAATAGTGCTATCTGAAAAAGGAGGCACATTATGCTCAAAAAAGTACTTACCGCATTGCTTGTTGCCGGTTTGGTTCTTTCTTTCGCCGCGTGCGACAAAAAAGAAACGCCCTCCGGTTCCGGCTCCGACACCCCCAAAACTCCCCCCGAGCAGAC
>URCT01000039.1 GCA_900546385.1 uncultured Eubacteriales bacterium
CCTCTGTAGCTCAGTTGGTAGAGCAGGGGACTGAAAATCCCCGTGTCGTTGGTTCAATTCCGACCGGAGGCACCACCCGTTTGGGTTGTGTTGTGATACATCCGAAACGGACAAGCACGGTCCGGTAGTTCAGTTGGTTAGAACGCCAGCCTGTCACGCTGGAGGTCGTGGGTTCGAGCCCCATCCGGATCGCCAGCCTTCGGGCAAAACAAAATATCTGCCTATGCTTCTGTAGCTCAGTAGGTAGAGCGCATCCTTGGTAAGGATGAGGTCGGCCGTTCAACTCGGCTCAGAAGCTCCAACAAAGCCCTGAAACAAGATTCGTTTCAGGGCTTTGTTTTTGTGTTTGTCCCTTTTCAAGATAAATGTTGCTAACTTCTTGTAAAAAGCGGTAAAAAATTGTATGCTATAGATATTGGAACATTTTGTGATTTTTGACGTCTATACTATATAAGACAAACTGAAAAAGGAGTATGATTGTATGAAAAAGAAAGTGATGATAGGCATTAGCGTCTTGCTGGCAATCGTTCTTCTGATACCTATTCCCATGCATCTGAAAGACGGTGGCACAGTCGTATACAACGCTATCTTGTATCAAGTTGAAGATGTGCATAGAATGAGTGTGGTAGACACAGCCGAAGATGAATACCTTGAAGGCGTGATAGTGAAAATTCTTGGAGTTGAAGTCTATAATAGCGTTAAATAAATGTTTTATTTTGTGGATCAAATAGCACATACTGGCCAAAGGAGCAAGGATAAAAGAGGCCTTGCTCTTTTCATTCCAGACGGGGCATCTTTCTATGTCCCAATGAACAAATCTACATTAGAATTGGCTAACCAAGCAGTAGCAACAATTAACTTAAAAGGGAGTTGTGTTTTTTATAGAAAATGTGTTTGGAACAGAAAAAGGCCTGCGAATGTTCGCAAGCCTTTTTGTTTTACCTAACCGAGAAGCCCAAACAGATTCCATAAGCTTTTGCTTTTGGCGTTTTGGGATACCCGATAGGTTTCGGCAAGATAACGCTGCATATTGCAGAGGATTTCCGCCGTTTCGGCACGTGTCACCGGTTGCGCAGGCAGTAACTCGCCAAAGCCGGTGCCGTTGAAAATGCCGCGTGACGTAACCTTGGCAAGCGAAGTGTTTGCCCAAGCCGGAATCGAGCTGCAATCGACGAATGTTTCCATGGCATTTGCTTCTTCGGATGCTTCGGGAAGCGAAAGAATGCGGTCGATCATAACCGCTGCTTCGGAGCGTGTGATCGGCGAAGCACTGGCAAAACACGTGCGGCCGGTCTCGTCGGTATAGCCGGAGACAATGCCGTGCTCTTTGGCATACGCGGCATAGCTTTTGATATTGACAGGAATGGCAGCATCGTCGGCAAAGGCGGTTTGTGCCGTAAATTCGATGTTTGATTCTTTTCCGGCAGCAATCAGTGCCATGGCAAGAAAATCACCGCGGCTGACCGATTCCTCCGGCATAAACAGCATTTCTCCGGTTTCCGTGTCGGGAATGCCATTCATAAGGCCTTGTGCGGAAATGGTCAAAGCGGAATTATGCGCCCAATGCGCGGTCATATCGGCATAATCGATATCGCTTGCCGTTTTGGTGACCGTGACGGTGACCTTGGCCGGTGCGCTTTTGTTGCCATAGCAGTCGGTGGCGGTATACGAAAACGAATCGGTGCCGGTATAGCCTTTTTGCGGCGTATAGGAAAAATAACCGTCGGAGTTTTGGGCGATTTTTACGGTGCCGTGCGCCGGATACGAGAGAATTTCAAATTGCATGGCATCGTTTTCGGGATCGGCGGCTTTGAGAAATTTGAAGGCGGAAATGTCTTTTCCGGTGGTCAGGCTTTGTGCGCCGACCGACGGTGCCAAATTGATTTCATTTAACAAATTCATGGCGCAGGTGACTTCGACGGCACTTTGCTTGGCGGTTGCGTTGGAAAAGGTGAAGGTGGCAAAGCGGATGGTGTCGTCGGTCGGCACAAAGGTCATTTTATCGTAATCGGCGCGCGCGATCAGTTGATTTTCGCTGATCGGTGTGGAGCCGACAAGTAAGGTGCCTTCCGCAAGGGTCGGCAACGTATCCATGCGGATAAATTCGCTTTTTGTACAGAGCACTTGGTCGAAATCCGCGCTTTCAAAACGGATCGGTGTGCCGATGATGCCGCATTTCTGCAAGCGGATCTGCTTTTCAATGCTTGTCATGGCCGGGCTTAACAATACGGCGCCGACGGCAAGGCTAAACGACAGCAGGCACATGACAATGGCGGCGAGCTTTTTTGAACGGGTTGACATAGGGAATCCTTCCTTTCTTCGCACGTTTGCGTTCGCACATAGTATTTTCCGCTCAAGTTAAGATTATACAAAAGAATCACGGCAAACATTTTTATAGAGCTTAAAACAGAAAGCCAAAAAGCGCACAGGATTTCCATAAATCCTGTGCGCTTCTTTATAAGTTGGTGGTTGTGTTACGCGTTCAGCTTTTTCTTATCGGCGCGCGTGCTGACAATCTGAAGAATTGTCACCGCCGCGACAAGCACGATGCCGATACTGTCGGAAATCACGCCGGGGTAAATCATGAGAAGGCCGCCGATGATGAGCGGAATGGTCTCATAAATGCGCAGCTTGCGGAACATATAGCGTTCCAGACCGGCGGACAGCGCGAAAATACCGACGCAAGAGGTGATGATAATGACGATGATCTCAGGTGCAGAGGCATCGATAAACAACATTTTCGGGTTGAAGGCGAAGATGTACGGAATGATGAACGCGGTTATGGCAAGCCTTGTGGCGGTAACGCCCGTTTTGAAGGGATTGGAATGCGCGATGGCACTTCCGGCATATGCGGCAAGTGCGACCGGCGGCGTGATATCCGCAACGATGCCGAAATAGAACACAAACATATGCGCCGCAAGCGTCGGAAGACCCATTTGGATCATGATCGGCGCGGTGATGGTCGCCATGATGAGGTAGTTCGCCGTGGTCGGCACGCCCATGCCGAGCACGATGCACGCGAGCATGGTTAAGAACAGGGCAAAGAACAGGTTGTTTTTGGCAATCGGAACGATGACGCCGATGAGCGTTGAGCCGAGGCTGGTCAACGTTACGATACCTGCCACGATTCCGGCAAGGCCGCAGGCCAGCGACACGCCCATGGTATTGCGGACACCGGATTCAATGGCCTCTAACGAAAGCACGCCGGATTCGCGCGTCTGTTTGCCGCAGAACGAAACGATGATATAGATAAGACCTGCTAAAATGGCGGCGTTTTCCATTTTAATGTTCAGAACGAACATAAAGACGATAAAAGCGATGATCGGCAAGACAAGTAAAACGGTATCGATGATATCCGATTTGGTATCCTCGCCGCGGCCGAGCTTTTTCACCATTTTGACGACGTCCGTCACCAGCATGAGTGCCATGGTTGTGAGGATGGCCATACAAGCGGACTGTGCCGGTGTGCGGTTAAAGGACATCAGAACGACAAGCACGACAATCGGCAGGAACAGATAGCCCTTGCGGAAGAACAGCTTGAAGAAGTTCGGAATGCTCTCTTTGGGCAAGCCCTTGAGGCCGAGCTTTTTGGCTTCAAAGTGGATCATCATGAAAATACCGGCAAAGTAGAGGATAGCCGGCAGAATGGCGGCGACGGCGATGGTGACATACGGAATGCCGGTGATTTCGCTCATTAAGAAGGCGGCGGCACCCATGATCGGCGGCATGATCTGACCGCCCGTGGAAGCGGCGGCTTCGACGGCGGCGGCAAATTCCGGCTTATAGCCGATGCTCTTCATGACCGGGATGGTGACGCTGCCGCTGCCGACGGTGTTGGCAACCGAGCTTCCCGAATACATTCCTTCGAGAGCCGACGAAATGACGGCGACTTTTGCAGGGCCGCCCGTGGCATAACCGGCCACGGAGTTTGCAAGGTCAACGAAAAAGCCGCCGATGCCGGTTTTTTCCAGGAAAGAACCCAAAATGATGAAGAACACGATGAAGGTCGAGCAGACGTTGAGCGGTGTGCCCAAGATGCCGCCGGTCGTGTAAAACAGGTTGTACAGAATGGATTGCAAGGATTTTCCGTAGATAAAGGCATAGGCGATAAAGCCGCCGGCCACAAAGAGAATCGGAATACCGACAGCTCTGCGGCACAGCTCGAACAAGCACAGAATGCCGATGATGGCCATGACCTTATCGAGGGTGTTTAACGCGACGGCACGGTAGGTGATCTCTTTGAAATTGATGGCGTAATAAAAATACGGCGTGGCGCCGACGACGGCAAAGAGAAAATCGTACCACGGGATAAAATTGATTTTTTTGGTCTGTTTTTTGTATAACGGATAGATCAAAAAGCCCAAGAAAATGATAATGCCTAAGAAAGCGGACATACGCACCTGTTCGGGAAAGGTGAAGAAGCGCGTGAAAAAGATAAAGCCGGCGAAGGCGAGAAAGGCGATTTTGATGAGCAGACCGAAAATGCCGGTGAATTGACGCGTGTTAGATTCACGGTCGAATTCCGCCATCAGCTCGTCGGCACTTTTGGTATTGGCTTCGCCGTCGGCGATGTGTGCGCTCATTTGAGCGTCGGCGACGGGCGAAGATTTTTCTTTTTTCTGGAACAAGGGAGTTCCTCCTTTGGTTGTGATACAGGACAAACGGCTTAGGCAAGGCGAAAGCCGATGTGTGCGTTCCGGCCGCAGAGAGCGGTGAGGCTTATGGTTTCGCCATGAACGGCAAGCACATGATCATATACGGTTCCCACGATGTATTTCACTTGCGGAAAAACCGTGCCGAAACCGGATACGACCATGTTTCCGTCACTGTCATAGGTGAGCGTTTCGCCGGGTGACAGCGTGCTTTCGACGCCTGCACCGAATGCCGCATAAATCGTGCGGTCGGCATAAATTTTACCGTTCTTGACGACAAAGACGTCGGTGACGGGACTTTGGTTGACCGAATGGACAAAAGTGACCGCAAATTCGGTGCCTTCCGGCGCGGAAAAGCTGCGATAGACTTTGCCGGTCTCGGTGTTGTACAGCTCCAAACGGCGCGGACGCAGAACGAAAATGAAAAGAAGCGCGGTGCATAACAGAGCCACAGCCGTAACCGCTTTGGCAGCTACGGCTGTGACGGTGGTCTTTTTCATAGAAAAAACGTGTTTACTTGATGACGCCGACTTCTTTGAAGTACTTTTCAGCACCCGGATGAAGCGGGATCTCGGTCGGGATACCGACAACGGCGGTCTCGACGTTCAATTCAGCGCCCTTGGTATGAGCGGCGGCGATGGCATCCTTGTTTTCAAAGATGGCCTTGGTGATCTGGTAAACGGTTTCTTCCGAAACGTCGTTGTCAATGATGTAGGTGGCCATGACGGCGACGGTGTTCACATCCTCGGTCATGCCGTTATAGGTGGAAGCCGGAATGGCCTGACGGGTGTAGAAGCCGTACTGCTTGGAAAGCTCGGCGAACTTATCGTCATCTACCGGAACGACCGTGATCTCGTGGCTCATGGCGAGGTCGGTGATAGCGGTGGTCGGGATACCGGCAACGCAGAAGAAAGCGTCGATCTTTTCGTCCTTCAGAGCGTCAGCCGACGGGCCGAAGCCGAGGTTCTGCTTGTTGATGTCCTTTTCGATGTCGATGCCGTAAGCGGCAAGGATCTGCTTGGCGTTGAATTCCACGCCGCTGCCTGCGTCGCCGACGGAGACGCGCTTGCCGGCAAGGTCAGAAACCGATTGGATGCCGCTTTCTTTGGAAGCGATGATCTGGCAAAGCTCCGGATAAAGCGTTGCAACAGCCGAGAAATCCTTGGTTTGTGCGCCATTAAACAGGTCGGTGCCGGTGTAGGCGTAGTACATAACGTCGTTCTGAACGACAGCCATGTCGGCTTCGCCGGTCTGAATCAGCTGAATGTTGGCTTTGGAAGCACCGGTGGACTGAACGTCAAACTTGATGCCGGTCTTTTCCTGCAGAATGCTGCCCATAGCCATGCCGTACCCGTAGTAGGTACCGGTGTTGCCGCCGGTGGCGAGAACGATTTTGGATGCGAGTGCATCGCCATCCTTGTTTTCCTGTTCTTTTTTGCCGCAGGAGCCGAGAAGCATACTTCCGGCCGTGAGAACGGCAAGAGCGAGTGCAAGACTCTTTTTCATATTGATTTCCTCCGAAAATGTGTTTTTTTGAATTTTTCAAAAATGACTAATTCACATACTATTATAATAGGAAGAAAACCGTCTGTCAAGAGTTCTGCAAAAAAAGCTGTGAAAACAGCCGATAATCGTTTGTTTTCACAAAAAGCGACGATAATTTTTGTGAAAAATGTGGAAATTACAGGGCGAATCTTACGGGCGATTTTTGAAAATATGCAGGAAAGCAAAATGAATTGTGCAGAAAAGCGGAAACTGCGGTTGACGGATATTCTCATTTGACCGCAAAAAGTGACGCTTTCTATCTTTTTTGGTGAGAGTGCTTGCAAAAAAGCGGGAAATATGCTACAATAAGAAAAAATAGCCCGTGTGGGTGTGAAATGAGGCAGAACGATGAATCTTGTTACCATTATGAATTTTGTCCGCGGTGTGGAGCCGCGCAACCCGAACTTGGATCTGTTGGAACCGGTGGTCAATCAGATCGCCTTAAATAAAGCCTATGGTTTTGACAACACCTTTCTATTGCAGTATGATGCACTCATCGACCCGAAATTCCAAGAGTTGTTTTTGGCCGAGCGCGACCAACACATGGAACTCGGCATTTGGTTCGAGGTGGTGCAGCCGCTTGTCGAAAAGGTCGGCATCAAGTGGCGCGGCAGACCAGGCTATGCGTGGGACTGGTATGTAAATCCGGGTTTTCTTCCGGCGTATACGCATGACGAAAAAATCGCGATGATCGATGAATTCATGGAGACATTCCGCGCGATCTTCGGCGCATATCCGCAGTCGGTCGGCTCGTGGCTGCTCGATATCGATTCGGTTCGCTACATGACGGAAAAATACGCCATCCGCTATTTCGGCATCTGCCGGGAACAGCTTGCGGTGGACGCTTACACGCTTTGGGGCGGCCCGTATAACCAACCCTACTATCCGTCGGTACACAACATTCTCTGCCCGGCGCAGAACGCGGAAAATCAGCTGAACGCACCGGTGTTCCGGCTTCTCGGCATCGAGCCGATCCGCGGCTACAACGAAAAGCGGTATGCCAAGGATCCTGAATGCTATGGCTGTGCGACCATGGAGCCGTTCTGGAAATACGGCCAAAACAAGGACTATATGGAATGGTTCTTTAAGACCTATTTCGACAACGAGAACTTAGGTCTTGCCTATACGCAGATCGGTCAAGAGAACAGCTTCGGCTGGAAGGGCATGAAGGATGGCCTTACGCTTCAGCTGGAGCTTGTCAAACGCTATGCCGACCAAGGCAAAATTCAGGTCGTCAAGACAAGCGAAGCCGGCAGACTGTTTGCCGAAGCAAATACGGCCACACCGCCGGCCGCGCTTTGTGCCGACACCGATCCGGTCGGTCAAAACGGCTACAAATCGTTTTGGTACACCTCGAAAAACTATCGTGCCAACGTCTTTTTTGAAGGCGAAACGCTGTATTTTCGGGATATTCAGAAGTTTGACGAACGCTATACCGAACGTTATCTCAACGAGCCGTGCTTAAAATGGGATGCGGTGTACGACAACCTGCCGGTCGCGGATGAACGCGGTTGGAGCTTTGAAAAGGATTCGCACGATGCCGGTTTGGATTTTGACGGAGCGTTTGTGTTTGAGGGTGTCGAACGGGACGGCAGCGCACTTGCGGTTACGGCACGTGCCGCAGACGGCAAAAAAATCACGATTCGTTTGTCCGAATCCGAAATCACCGTTTCGGGCGGTGCAAAACTGCACTGGCGTTTCGGAAAATTTGCGGATTTTACGGCAGACAAAGACGGCGTAAGCTTTACGCATAACGGCTTTTCCTATCGTGTCGGCGTGAAGGGCGATCTTACGGCCGCGGACAAGGAGTTAGCGTTATCCGGCGAAACGATCACGCTTGCGATGGCAGAATAAAGACAATTTCAAAGAAAAGCGGCGGCTGTGATTCACTCACAGCCGCCTTTTTGAACGGATTGAATGCCCGAGCGGACAGCTTATTTGACACGCTCAAACCGCTTTCGGGCAGATCTCCTTGTAATCGCAATAATCACAAGGGTTTTGCGCTTTGGCGCCTTCGGGAAGAGCGCGCTTGTCGCCGCGGAGAATGCCGCAAGCCATGTCGGAGGCAAGGGCGGAGGCTTCGCCAAGCAATGCGAAGAAGTCGTCTTCGGGCAAAGTGGCTGCGCTTTCCGCGAGCTCACCGGCTTTGAGCTTGACCGGGATATACGTGCCGCTGCCGGTGGAATCCATGGCGAAAATGATGTCGGCGTCGGCGACAAGTAGTCCCGATACATCGGCCTTGTAATCCGCGTTTTCGTCGTCGCCGCTTTCGGACAGCACTTTGTTGCCATCAGGTATCTTCGGGCCGGCCACATGACTGTACAGCACACCGGCCGGATAGACCTTGCCGTAGCGGCTTGTGCCGTTCTGCAAAAGCGTGTACAGATACAAGAGCATTTGCAGATTGAAGCCGCGGTGAATGTCGGATAAGTCGAATTTGGTGCTGCCGGTTTTGTAATCGACGATGCGTAAGTAGGTCTTCCCGGAGTGTGCGTCACGGTATAAGTCCACGCGGTCGATTTTGCCGACGATTTTTAACGTTTTGCCGCCTGTAAGCGCAAGCTCGACCGGCTTTACCGCACCGTCTGCGCCGATGGGCAGCTCAAAATCGATCGGTTCGAACCGGCTGACGGCAAGTTCGTCGCATAACAGCTTGCATAACGGAACCAATACGCGTTCTGTTTTGGCGAACAGATACGCAAACCGGCCGCTTAACGCACTCCCGGCATTGGGCATCATGCGCTCAAGAAGCTCTTCGAGCTTTGCGTGGATGGCGGCTTTTAAGGCGGCCTCGTCAAACGGGTTTCCGGCTTTGTGCCGCGAAGCAATTTCAGGTACAAGCTCTTCCAAAACGGCGTGAATGATGTTTCCGCGTTCGGCGTTTCCGACGCGTCCCTCCGGTGCGGCAGAAAGCCGCAGCGTGTAGGTGCAGAAATACGAAAACGGACACCGGCGGAAGCGTTCGAGCTTGGAATAGCTGCCGGTCATGGTGTCGCCGTACAGCTCTGCAAGCGTGGCGGCGGAAAGCGGTTTTCCGGCGTCGTCGCTTTTTTCGATGGCGGCGAGCCGCGCTTTGTAGGTCGGCTTGTCCGCAAAATAGGCGCGCACGGTGGCTTTTTCGACACTGTCCGGCAGAGTCAAAAACTGCTCGAACAGCGATTCGTCGCTGACGGCGTTTGCTAATGCCGCCGCTGTGTCCGCTTTCGGATACACTTCGACGGTAAGCCCCAGCATTTTTTCGAGCAGTGCGACCAGAACGGACGGATACAGCTCCTTCTTTTCGAGCGAACCGGTGCGGTATAACACAAAAGCTCCATCCCTTGCCGAGCAGAGCGCCGTATAGGCGAGAAACAGCTCGTCAAAGGCTTTGTCGTCGGCTGTTTCGGCAAGTTCCACGCCGAGCGAACGGAGCATTTTCCGTTCTGCGTCGCGGAAAACGTCGGAGGATTCGGGCTTGGCCGGGAAAATGCCGTCGTTGACGCCGAGCAAAATCACATAGCGGATGCCGTCGGTGCGCATGAGCGTGACCGGCGAAAAACGCACTTGGTCGAGCAGCTCCGGAATTTTGCCGATCGACATATTTTTGATGACGGCGCGCAACAGCTCATAAAACCGGCGCGGCGTGACCGTCTGCTCCGCAAGCGTGAGTGCGACGGTGTCGAGCGCGCGGCATAACAGGTCGAGATATTCGCCATCGGCGCGGTCGTCAAAACGGTCTTTCCCGGAAAGCCGGGCGATGTTGACAGTCAATTCGTAAACGGCGTGCGCCATGTCGGAGGCGGTTTTTGCCGCGTCGAGCGACACCGAAAAAGCGTCTAAGCAGGACAGCAGACCGTCGTGCGCGTCGGAAAGAAGTGCAAGAAGCGCGGTGTCGGCGGCATCGGCACGCATTCCGGCCGGATTCATGTGCCATTCTTCGTGAAAATACGCTTTGCCGTGGATGTTCCAGGTGTGTAGGTACAGGTCGAGCTTGTCGGCCACCTCGTCGCATAAGCCCGAAAGTCCCGATTTGATGTAGGCTGATACCGCTTCAAGGCTCCACGAAAAGTATATGTCAAACGCGGAAAACACGAGTGCGGCCGTCGGCGTGGTCGAAAGATCAATGGCCTTGTCAAACGCATACGGAATGCCGGCACTTTCGAAAGCCGTGTCCAAAATGCCGTCATAGTCGGCTTGATTTCGCGCACATAAAACGATTTCGCGCGGCAAAACGCCGCTTGTCAATAAGTCGCTGACCGTCTGCACGGCAAAGGCCGCTTCGGCGTAGATGTCCTCGCAGGCGGTGAGCGTCACGCCGGACAGCGGCTCTTCCGGGCGCGGCTCGGCTAACGCATCCAACGAAAAATGCGCGGCGATATGCGCAAGAGCCGATTGCGGCGCGTGCTTTTTGTTTTCGGAAAGAAAGATGTCTTTTACCGGCACACCGCTTTCCGCGGCCAGCCTGCGGCAGGCAAGCGCCGCGTTTTGGGCGCGTAAGAAGCATTTGTTGTCGGTTTTTTCGTTTTCGCATAAAAAGGTGATGCAGGTCTCCTCGGCACTTGCGAGAATTTTTCCGATGATGGCAAGCTCCTGGGCGGTAAAGCCGTAAAACGCATCCAAAAAGACGTGTTTTCCCGCAAAGAACCGAAAACCGCATAACGTTTCGTACAGCTTGTCGAGAAGGTCGCCCGGAAAATCGAGCGTTCCGGAAAGATAGGCATCGTATGCGCGGTAGGCAAATGCCACGTCGTGCAGCTTGCCGGCAAGAGCCGAAGAGCCGTTCCCGGCAAGCGTTTTGGCAAGCGTCTCCAAATCGTCGGGACGCAGGCGCGAACGGTGCATTTCGGTTACCGTTGCAAGCATCTTTGCGGCGAAATCCGTGTCGTCGGCAAGCGGTGCATATTCGTTTAACTGCTCTGCCGATTGGGAAAGCACGTGTGACATGGCGAGTGCGCACGCCGCTTTGTCGGGAACCTTTCCGACAAGGCCGCCGCTTTCGCGGAAAACGCGGTTGCACAGCCGCTTGAAGTTGATGACCTCGATATACATATTGGCCGGATTCCCGAGCCGGTCGATGAGCAGTCGTTCGGCCGAAACCGCGCTTTGCTCCGGCACGATCAAAAACGCCCTCTTTTTCTGCTTGACGCAGTCCTCTAAGCGCGCAAGCAGTGCTTCGGTTTTGCCGGTTCCGTGAAGTCCGAAAATGCGTGTGAGCATACGGTTAACCCTGACGCCGTGCGGCCAAAACTTCACGCAGTCTTGCCAGCTTGCAGGCACGCATATAGGCGAGTGTGAAAAACATCTGCGGCGAAAGTCCGGCGTACAGATCGTTTTCGTGGCGGTTCGGCTTGCCGTGGTGCGCATTTAATTCGAAAGTGAGCGGTCCTGTATACTCATGTTCGTCAAGGCGTGTGACAAAGCCCTCCCAATCGCCGATTCCGTCAAACGGCAGCAAGTGCAAATCGTCGATCCAAGTAGTCTTTCCGGAAAAATCGCGGATGCCGAGATTGTCGTTGATGTGCGTGGCGATCAAGCGGTCGCCGTACAGAGAAAGCAGATCCTTGCTGTGATTGTAGCACATTTCGTGGCCGGTATCGAGGCAAAAGCCGACGTTGTCAAGGTCGGCGAGCGATTCCATCAGTGCCGCCAGATATTCTTCTCCCTCGGTGTTTTCGAGTGCCACCTTAACGCCGAGTCTTCCGGCTTCTTCGGCAACCTTCCGGAAGCTTTCAAGCCCATATGCGTTCGGCGTGTGATCCTCAAAGCCGATAAAGGCGTGCATGACCACGATCGGCACGTTGTGCACGGCGGCGTCGCGGACGCATTCGATAAGCTCGTCAGCGGCACTCGGATAGTCGGGCGTCCACATTTCGGCCATGCGGCCGAACGGTGCGTGAACCGATTGGTAGAGCATCCCGAGCTCGTTGGCAAGCGCGCGCGGCTCGTCTAAGCAGCCGGGCTTGTTCCAGTTCGTGAAGAAACCGTCAAAGCCGACGGCCTTTGCGATTTTAACCTCTTCGGCAAAGGGAATGTCGAAAATTCCGCCGAGAGCGATGCAAAAATGTGTGTTCCACATAAAAAACTCTTCCTTATTATATATAATATGCCGTTTTATTCGGGCGTACAGGTGCGGATGTCCGTTTTTTCGTCTTGTATGAGCTTTACGGTAATGGGCTTATCGGTTTTGATTTCGACCGAGCCGTCCGCTTTGTGCAAAAACGATGCGGTCACATCGGCAAACGACAGGTTCCGAACGCCGTATTCTCCGTCCATGCGAATGTCCCAGGTGACGGTCTTGTCCGCCGCACTGCACCGGATGCCGAAAACGTATTCGATGAGCATGGAGATCGGAACAAGTCCCGTCCAGCCGACAAAATCCGCTTTGGCGCAGTTGCCGCGTGCCGCCTTTTCGGGCGCATAGTTTTCCCACAAGGTTCCGGTTTCGGTAAAGACCTTCACGACGTTTTCCACCGTGTTGCAGGCGATATCATAGGCTTGCTTGTAATACCCGTTCCGGTCAAGGCCGCGCAAGACCATATAGGTGGTCGGTGCCCAAACCGAGCCGCGCCAATAATCGCCGTCTGGATGATAGGCCGGATGGTCATAGGATAAACTCGGCACACGGTGCGGCCGCTTGAACTCGTTTTCGTTTTCCAAATGTGCGACCATTCGCTTGGTTCGGTCTTCCAGAACGATGCCGGATAAGAGACTCCAGAAGGAGGCGACGGTTTTTACGCCGCTTAAGCGGTTATCGCGGTACATATCGTAATAAAAGCCGGTTTTTTCATCCCACAGCTTGTCGTTGATGTAGGCGCCGAGTGCTTCTTTTTCGGCCTGCAATTCGCAAACGCCCTCGTCGATTCCGGCAATCGCGGCGATTTTGATGAGCATATCGCAGTCGATGAGTGCTTGGAAGCAGGCGTCGATCCAAACCATGTGGCCGTGTTCGTAGCGCGGATTGCAGTCCGGCTCTTGACGCGGCGAATTGTCCATGCCGCAGCCGAGACCGGAGAGGAAATACGTGCCGTCGCGCCAGGTGCGCTGCTTTTTCATCCACATATGATAGGCAAGAAGCGGATAATAGACGTTTTTCAAGCGGCTGCTGTCGCCGGAATACAGATAGTATTCGTATTCGCACCACGAAAGAATGGCCGGGCCTGTCGAGGACGGGTCAAGACGCGCATACACTTCCGCGCCGTCTTTTTCGCGGATCTCGCGGGAAATAAAGCCGTCCTTGTGCTGATGGGAGTAAAAATTGTCGAGCGTTTGCTGAAAGTCAAAAGCGCGTGAAGCGTATTTGGCAAACATCAAAATGAACGAGGAATCCCACATAAACAGATTCCCGTTGAAGGCGGTGTCGATGAAGGGCGACACAAAGCCGCTTCCGTCGGTGGGATTGTTGAGATTGGAAAAGGCGATTTCCCATGCCTTATTGTAGCAGGCAATGGCGTCCTCATGGCCGTTCCAAACGATTTCCGGCAGAAGCGAACGTGCGCGGTCATAGGTCGGGAGAGAAGCCAAACGGATTTCGGCGTTCAAAAACGGATTTTTTTGCGCATACGGGCTGTTGACATAGGTGATTTCCATGTTTTGGCGAAATTCGTACATAGCGGATTCCTCTCTTAGCGGTAGAATGCATAGTTGCCGATGAGCGGCAGCGGCTCGGTTTTGTCGTTGGCGGCGTTCACGATGCCGATGATCATGAGTACAAACACAAAAATGCCGCTGACAACCGAGAACAGATAGGTGATGATCGCACCGGCAAACGGAATCCAGCCGATGGTGAAGCTTAGTGTGCGCGTGATGACCGAGCAGGCTGCGGAAACGATGGTGAGCAGCATTCCCTGGCCGCAGTGAAAACGCACGGTGGGATTGTCTTTTTCCGGGATAAACAGGCTGATGAGGAATAATAGCGGAATGTAGGATAGAATGTGGAACAGTTTATTCTTTTGCATACGTGCCTCCTGATTCGATGGGTTCGTTTTTTCTACCTTTATATTATAGCAACCGGAGGGATATCTGTCAATACGAATTTGCGCGTTTGGCGGTTTTATGCGGTGAAAAGACGTTTACGCACTTTTTTGAGAAGATGCGCAAAACCTATTGCCAAATCGGTATTTTTGTGATATACTATTAGGTTTTTCGAGTTTTGCGGTGCAAAAACGGTGTTCACACAAAAGTTACAAACAAATATGCCAAACCTATTGCAAAACCTGTCCTTATATGGTACAATATACAAGCTTGATGTGCGATGAAACGGGAGGTTGCGGTGTTTACACCGGGAATTTCCGTGGAGTATGTCCGATAAACGGGCGACAGCGAATACTGAACCGAAGCGCATGGATGCGATTGCAGGGCGTTCCTTCAAGCAGGTACGTTTCTGTTTTCGCCGTGGCAAGAGAAATTTTGCCGAAGCATTCCGGCGCTAAGGCGTATCTTTCTTAAAACATCGGTCGCGGAACCGTCGGTGAATTTCACCGAAAGGCCGTGCAATATGTGCCGTGCGGCTCTTTATGGGCTTATGGCGTAAGAAAAGTAAGCTGCCCGAATTCCCCTCGGTTTGAGGTCGAATCGGGTTTTTCATTCGGGAAGCATTAGAAACACCCGGACGCGTGTTCGTATTTCACTGTGCCGCATTTAAGATTCCTGCGTATTAAATCAAGCCGTGACGCGCAGGACGAAAAATTTTAAAGGAGGCAGAAAAAATGGCAGCAAAGGAAAAAATCAGAATCAGATTGAAGTCGTACGATCACACTCTTATCGATCAGGCGGCAGAAAAGATCGTTGAAGCAGCTAAGCGCAACGGCGCTAAGGTTTCCGGTCCGATTCCGCTCCCGACCGACAAGGAGATCGTCACCATTCTCCGCGCCGTCCACAAGTACAAGGACAGCCGCGAACAGTTCGAATTCCGCACCCATAAGAGATTAATCGACATCTTGAAGCCGTCGCAGAAAGCGATCGAAGCTCTTGTCGATTTAGAGCTCCCGGCCGGAGTCGAATCCGAAATCGTATTATAATTCACATCTATACCGTGTGAATATAAGACCATCAAGGTCATGTTGACCGTCCGACTCTCTGTGAAAGCAGAGCAAACGGAAATTCAAACGGCCAACCAATAACCTAAGGAGGAATAAATATGAAAAAAGGTATAATCGGCAAAAAGCTCGGTATGACGCAGATTTTCGATGAAAACGGAAATGTGATTCCGGTAACCGTCATCGAAGCAGGTCCCTGCACGGTTGTTCAGAAGAAAACGGTCGAAAACGACGGTTACAGTGCTGTACAGCTCGGTTTCTCCGACATCGCCGAGAGAAAACTCAACAAGCCTACGAAGGGCCACTTCGCAAAAGCTGGTGTTACGCTCAAGAAACACCTCAAGGAATTCCGTCTTGACGATGCCGAAACCATGAATGTCGGCGACGAAATCAAGGCAGATGCCTTTGCGGCAGGCGAAAACGTGGACATCACCGGCATCACCAAGGGTCATGGTTACAGCGGCGTTATCAAGCGCTGGAACTGCCACAGACTCAGAATGACGCACGGTACAGGTCCTGTGCACCGTCAGCCTGGTTCCATGGGTGCTAACTCCACACCGTCCCGCATCTTCAAAAACAAGAAGATGGCCGGTCAGTACGGTCACGAGCAGGTCACCATGTTGAACCTGAACGTAGTAAAAATCGACGTTGAGAAAAACCTTATCGCGGTTAAGGGCGCGGTTCCCGGTCCTAAGGGCGGTATTGTGTTTATTCGCTCAACCGTTAAGTAAGCGAAGGAGGAATACAAATGCCGAATGTTGCATTATTCGATATGGCAGGCAACAAGAAGGGCGAATTTGAACTCGCCGCCGAAGTTTTCGGCTGTGAAGTCAATCAACCCGTCCTCCACAGCGTTGTCAGAGCCTATCTTTTGAATCAGAGACAGGGCACTCAGTCCACCAAGACCCGTGCCGAGGTTTCCGGCGGCGGCATCAAGCCGTGGCGTCAGAAGGGCACCGGCCGCGCAAGACAGGGCTCCACCCGTTCTCCGCAGTGGACACACGGCGGTATCGCACTCGGTCCGAAGCCCCGCGCATGGAAAGTAAGCATCAACAAAAAGGTAAAGAGACTCGCTATGAAGTCGGCTCTCAGCTCCAAGGTTGTTGACAATGAAATGGTTGTTATCGAGAATCTCGCTATGGATTCCTACAAGACCAAGACCATCGTCAACCTCTTAAAGGCTGTCGGTGCCGAAAAGAAAGCACTCATCGTTACCGCCGAAAACGACAAGGTCGTTGCCAAGAGCGCCGCTAACATCCCCGGCGTCAAGACCGCAACGCCCGGCACGCTCAATGTCTATGACATTCTCAACTGCGATATGTTCGTGGTTGCAGGCGATGCCGTCAAAGTAATCGAGGAGGTATACGCATAATGAAAACGGCACATGACGTTATTATCCGTCCGATTATCACCGAAGCAAGCATGTCAAGACTCGCTGACAAGAAGTATACCTTTGAAGTAGCTTCCGATGCCAACAAGATCGAAATCAAGAAGGCCGTCGAGGAAATTTTCAAAGTGGATGTCGATAAGGTCAACACCATCAGCGTTAAGAGCAAAAACAAGCGCGTTGGTTACCACCTCGGCAAAACTTCCGAATGGAAAAAGGCGATCGTTACCTTAAAGCCCGAATCAAAGACCATCGAGTTCTTCGACAGCATGATGTAATTTGTGATCGAAGACAAAATTCGTTAAGAAAACTGCGATGCGGTCTGGCGTAAGTCAGCTGCGTCGGGAAATGGAGTAATTATGGCAGTAAAAACTTTCAAACCTACTACTCCGGCGAGAAGACAGATGACGGTTCCGGGTTTTGACGAAATCACCAAGAAAACACCCGAAAAGAGCCTTATTACCGTCTTAAAGAAACATGCCGGACGTAATAATACAGGTAAGATCACTGTCCGTCACCATGGCGGCGGCAACAGAATCAAGTACAGAGTTATGGACTTCCGCAAAAAGATCGAGGATGTTCCGGCAACCGTACTTGCCATCGAATACGATCCCAACAGAACCGCTTACATCGCTCTCATGCAGTATGAGACCGGTGAAAAGACCTACAGCATCGCGCCTGTGGGACTCAAAGTCGGCGACGTTGTCATCAACAGCGCAAAGGCTGATATCAAGCCCGGCAACGTGCTTCCGATCAGCGAAATCCCCGTCGGTACCTTTATCCACAACATTGAGCTTTATCCGGGCAAGGGCGGTCAGCTCGTCCGCAGCGCCGGTACCGCTGCTCAGCTTATGGCTAAGGAAAACGGCGTTTCTCAGGTCAGACTTCCCTCCGGTGAAGTCCGCATCATCCGTCTTGACTGCAAGGCTACCATCGGTCAGGTCGGCAATCTCGAACACGAAAACATCAACCTCGGTAAGGCCGGTAAGACCAGACACCTCGGTGTCCGCCCGACCGTCAGAGGTTCTGTTATGAACCCGTGCGACCATCCTCATGGTGGTGGTGAAGGTAAAGCGCCGGTCGGCCGTCCTTCTCCTGTTACTCCTTGGGGTAAGCCTACGATGGGTTACAAGACCCGCGACAAGAAGGCGCGCACCAATAAGTTCATCGTTAAGAGAAGAAACGACAAGTAAACCGTAAAGGAGGCATAAAAGTTGAGTAGAAGCATTAAAAAAGGACCTTTCGTCGAAGCAAAGCTTTTCGCAAGAATCAATGAAATGAACGAAAAGGGCGAGAAGAGAGTGTTAAAAACCTGGTCGAGAGCTTCCACGATTTTCCCGCAGTTTGTGGGTCACACCATTGCCGTTCATGACGGCAGAAAACACGTGCCGGTATACGTTACGGAAGACATGGTCGGACACAAGCTCGGTGAGTTCGCTCCCACCAGAACGTTTAAGGGCCACTCCGGTTCCAAAACGACCAACACCAACAAGTAATCTTTGCATATACACAAATTCCGCCGTTCTTACGGCAGTGACTTGTGAAAGGAGGCAAACATTTCATGGAAGCTAAAGCGTATTTATACGATTTGAGAATATCTCCGCGCAAGGTTTCGATCGTTCTGGATCTCATCCGCAACAAGGACGTAGCAACCGCCGCCGGTATTCTTGCCAATACAAGAAAAGCCGCAAGCGAGCCTGTCGCAAAGCTCTTGAAATCCGCCGTAGCAAACGCTGAAAACAACCACAGCATGGACACTTCCAAGCTCGTCGTTTCCCAGTGCTTCGTTACACCCGGAAGAATCGCCAAGAGAATCCAGGCGCGTGACAAAGGCCGAGCTTACCGTATCTTGAAGAGAAGCTCGCACATTACGATCGCGGTAAAAGAAAAAGAATAATTTCTTCCGC
The DNA here is from genome assembly GCA_900546385.1 of uncultured Eubacteriales bacterium. Lineage (GTDB taxonomy): Bacteria > Bacillota > Clostridia > Oscillospirales > CAG-382 > UMGS882. The sequence continues at coordinate 18,506 of URCT01000039.1, forward strand.
AACACTTCAAATTCCTAAAACCTCACAGAGCCACGGCTCTATGAGTGAAATTCATTGAAGGAGGCTTATTACGAAGTATGGGTCAAAAAGTTAATCCTCACGGCTTACGTGTAGGTGTCATAAAAGACTGGGATTCCAGATGGTTCGCTAAAGACGAAGTATTCGGTGATACGCTCGTTGCGGACTACAAGCTCAGAACATGGCTGAAAAAGAAACTTCAGGGCGCCGGCGTTCCGACCATCGAAATCGAACGCGACGGCAAAAGAGTAAAGGTATTCATTCACTGCGCAAAGCCCGGTATGATCATCGGCAAGCAGGGCGCAGAAATCGATAAGTTAAAGGGCGAAATCGAGGCATTCACCGGTATGCCGTCGCTCGTAAACGTTGTCGAGGTTAAGCAGCCCGATCTCAACGCTCAGCTCGTTGCAGAATCCGTCGCCGCTCAGCTCGAAAGACGTATCGCATTCCGCCGCGCAATGAAAATGGCCATCCAGAGAACCATGAAACTCGGTGCCAAGGGTATCAAGATTCAGCTCTCCGGCCGTTTGAACGGTGCCGAAATTGCAAGAACCGAACAGTATCATGAAGGTACTATTCCGCTTCAGACCATCCGCGCTGATATCGATTACGGCTTCTGGGAAGCTGATACCACTTACGGTAAGATCGGCGTCAAGGTTTGGATCTATAAGGGTGAAATCCTTGCGAACGCTGCAAAGACCGCAAGAAGAAAGCCCAACGCGCCTTCTAAGGCAGAAGGAGGAGCAAGATAACCATGTTAATGCCGAAGAGAGTTAAGTACAGAAGAGTTCAGAGAGGCCGCATGAAGGGCGTTGCCACCAGAGGCAACACCGTTTCGAACGGTTCCTACGGTCTTCAGGCCCTCGAACCCGCTTGGATCACAAGCAACCAGATCGAAGCCGCCCGTATCGCCATGACCCGTTACATCAAGCGTGGCGGTCAGGTATGGATCA
>URCT01000040.1 GCA_900546385.1 uncultured Eubacteriales bacterium
AAAGAAGATTTCCCGCGAGCTCTACAATATGCAGAAATCGAAATCGCGGAGCAAGTTTCCGCAATATCTGCAAAGCGAGCCGGAGGATTTCACAACCGATGAAGCGGCGCGCTTTTTTTATTTAAGCGAATATGCCGATGTTTCCTTTGCCGACGGATTGACGCTTGCCGCGCTTTCGGAGCACGGAAAAGCCTTAATTGGCAAAAATGCGGTGGAAACTCTGGCAAGTGCCTTCTCGGGGACTTGATTTTTTCGCAAAAACCATGTATACTGTTTATAACGACTATCCAAACGACTATTTTGCCTTTGATTTTGAAAAAAACGGAGATACACGGCCTATGAATGACCTTTTGAATACAGATGACAACCGGGCGGCATGGGAAGAACTCGAAAAACGCTGTCAGGCCTGCACCGGCTGCGCCTTACATAAAACCAAAACCAACACGGTTTTCGGCTGCGGCAACCGAACGTCGAAGGTTATGTTTGTCGGTGAAGCACCCGGCGAAAGCGAGGATTTGCAAGGACTTCCGTTTGTCGGTGCGTCGGGTCAGCTGCTTGACCGCTATTTGGATGCCGTGGGGCTTCCGCGCGAAAGCGTTTACATTGCCAACATCTTAAAATGCCGGCCGCCGCACAACCGTGATCCGCTTCCCGAAGAAGAGGATGTATGCATCAATTTTCTGCGTGCCCAGCTGCGGCTTGTAAAGCCGAAGCTTTTGGTCTGTCTCGGCCGCATTGCCGCCGGCCGTTTGATTAAGCCGAATTTCCGCATCACCGCCGAGCACGGCAAATGGTTTGAAAAGGGCGGCTATGAATTGTGCGCCGTATACCATCCGTCGGCTTTACTGCGCGATGCGTCCAAGCGCGAGGATATGCTATGGGATATGTGGGCCATCGCCCGGCGCGTCAAAGAGCTTTATGCCGATGAAGCGGACAAAGCGGACAAAAAGGAAGAAAACGCATGAGCGGCACGGCAAAAACAGGCGGCCGTTCGTCTTCAAAAAGTATGGAAAACGGCGAAAGATCCATGCTTTTGGGCTTGGACGATACGCTCGAAAACGGCTTTTTGGTACGGGAAACATTCCTTGCCGAAGGCGATTTCTGTCCGCCGCACTGGCACGATTATTTGGAATTTGAATTTGTCACAGACGGTCACGGCACACATATTTACAACGGCAAAAGCTATCCGCTTTCGCGCGGAAGCACGTATTTGATTACCTACGGCGATTTTCATGCCGTGCGTGCCGATGCGCCGCTTTCGATTGTCAATGTACGCTTTACCGAAGAGGTTCTGCCCGAGGAACTAAATCATGCCATTACGCGGCTTGCCGGACAATGCCTGACAGAGCTGTCAAGCGAAGAAGCGGAGCAGACTTCCCTTCTCTGCCGCAAGCTGCAAAACGAACAACGGCAAAAGCGGCCGTTTTATGCGCTTGTGTGCCAAGGCATTTTACGTGAGTTGATTGTGACGCTGCTTCGGAAAACAACGGCGGAACGGGCGGTTCACAGCGATCCGTCGTTAGTTCAGAACGCCGTTGCGCTCATTTTGCGTGATTTTCGCAAGAACCTGACGGTTGCCTCCGCGGCAAAAGCGTTATGTGTATCGCCCAACTATTTCGGTGCGGCGTTTCGCAAGGCGACCGGTGTTTCCTTCAACGAATATCTGAACCGCACACGCTTAAAATACGCCTGTGCGCTGCTTTTGCAAAGCGATCTGCCCGTTAAAAGCATTGCTTACGAGGCCGGTTATGCCTCGACCGAATACTTTTTATATGTCTTTCGCCGCTTTTTCGGCATGACGCCGAGCGCGTATCGGCGTTTCGAGGGCGGCACCGCGGAAAACCGTTGATTTTCTTACCTCCGACCGTGTTTTTCGTCTTTACAGAATTCCTCTTTTCGGGTATACTTTTCTTAGAAACCGCAGAAACGGAAGGAGAATGACGGATGTTTGATTGGAAATTATGTCTATGTCCGCACGAACAATGCAAAAACGAAAATCCGAAAACCATTGCCGCATTAACCGCGCTCGGCTATACGACAATTCCGGCGACGGTTCCCGGAAATTTTGAACTCGATCTCATGCGCGAAAACCTGCTGCCGGATCTCTATTTTTCCACCGACACGCTTGCGGCGGAGGATATGGAAAACCGCCATGTATGGTACTACACCACCTTTGAAACGGACGAGCCGGAGAGCGTTTTGCGCTTTGAGGGTGTGGATACCGTGGCCGACATTTTTGTCAACGGCACGCTTGTGCGCCAAACCGACAATATGTTTTTGCCGGTGGAGATCGACGGCGGCTTGCGCTGCGGACAAAACGAGATTGTCGTTCACATAAAGCCGGCGTGTCTTGCCGCACGCGCTTACACACTGCCAATCTCAAGCCATGCGCTGCCGTACAATTATGCGTCGCTTGCGCTGCGCAAGGCGGCGTATATGTTCGGTTGGGACATTATGCCGCGCATCGTTTCGGCAGGGCTTTGGAAGCCTGTCAAGCTGCTGCCGCCGAAAAAGAAGGATCGGATCGAAGAAATCTATTTTGTGACCAACCGCGTCAGTGAACAATACAAATTCGGAACGCTCCGGTTCCATTACCGCCTATCTTTGGACGGTGATTTTGCACGCGATTATACGGTGAACGTTCACGGCAAATGCGGCGACAGCGAGTTTTCCTTCACGACCGTGCCGTGGCACACCGACGGTGCGTTTGATTTTACGATACAGGATTGCCTGTTTTGGGCGCCGCGTCCGCAGGGCGTGCCCAATCTGTATGAGGTGACCGTCGAGCTGTATCGCGGTGACTTGCTTTGCGACGCAAAAACGCTTGAACTCGGCGTGCGCACGGTGCGGCTTCTCATGACGGAATGTGCCGGCGACGACGGCGAATTCTGTTTTGAGATCAACGGCAAAAAGACATTTCTTCTCGGCACAAACTGGGTGCCGCTCGACGCGTTCCCGTCGCGCTTTGAAGAGCGGCTGCCGAAGGCATTAGAAATGCTCGACGATATCGGCTGCAACGCCGTGCGCTGTTGGGGCGGCGGTGTGTATGAATCCGATGAATTCTATCGGTTCTGCGACCGCAAGGGCATTTTGGTATGGCAGGATTTCGGCATGGGCTGCGGCGTTTATCCCCAGGAAAAGGCGTTTGCCGAACGGTTGGAAAAAGAGATTATAGCGGTCGTCAAGCGTCTGCGTGAACACGCGTGTATCGTGCTTTGGGCGGGCGACAACGAAAACGACTGCGCCTATATGGAATGGATGGGCTATCGCAAAGACCCGAACGAGAATTTCTTAACGCGCGAGACCGTCAAGCGTGCCGTTAAGGCGCACGATTATGCACGTCCGTACTTGCCCAGTTCACCCTATATCGGCGAAGAGGCGTACAGAACCGGCAAGCCCACCAGCGAAGACCATTTATGGGGACCGCGCGACTATTTCAAGGGCGATTTCTACCGCAATGCGCAAAGCCATTTTGCCAGTGAGACCGGCTATCACGGCTTCCCGTCGGTATCGTCCCTAAAGCGTTTTTTGAAAACTCCCGACGTTATTTTCAAGCCGGACGGCACGCCGACCGACGAGTATTTGGTGCACGCCGCCATGATGGAGCCGAATCCGAACGGGCCGTATTCCTATCGCATCCGGCTTGCCTATTCCCAGGTGGAAACGCTGTTTGGAAAAGCCGAAAGTGACCTTGCCGACTTTGTTAAGGAAAGCCAGATTTCCCAAGCCGAGGCGAAAAAGTACTTTATCGAGCGATTCCGCATCGGAAAATGGCGCAGAACCGGCATTTTGTGGTGGAATTTGGTGGATGGCTGGCCGCAGGTATCCGACGCGATTGTGGACTGGTACTACACCAAAAAGCTTGCTTACCACTACATCAAGCGTTCTCAGGCACCGGTATGCCTGATGTTTGACGAGCCGGACGCAAACAAAACGTTGCGTCTTGTGGGTGTCAACGACCTTGCGGAAGACAAGACGGTCACATACACGGTAAAGGATGTGCTGTCGGGCAAAACGGTGCTGTCGGGAAATGCCAAGATCGCCGCCGACGGCTCACAGACGCTTGCGTTCCTGCCGCTTGAAACCGACGAAATGCGGTTTTACCTCATCGAATGGCAAGGCGACCAAACCGGCCGCAACCACTTTACAGCCAATATGCCGAACATCGATTACAAGACCTACCTTGCCGCCATTCAAGCGTGCGGCATGGCCGAATTTGAAGATTAGTCAAACAACCCGACAGGACAAAACAGCCTGTCGGGTTGTTGTTTGTTCTCGCGGGCGTGCGTCGGAAGAATTTTCCACCAAAAACACGTCGTGAAGCTTAAGCGCACGGAATTCTTTATCTGCCCGTTTTCTTCGAATGCTCTTCGATTTTCTGTTTCCAGCTCTGCGAAACCGGCCGCGACGCACGCATATCGGAAACGACCTCGCACACCGAAGCAAAATTCAGCTCCGTACCGACCTCATCGGCCGCATAGGTTACGGCGCGTTCTTTGGTGATGCCGAAATCGGCTGCCGTTTCGATGGCATCGATGTTAGCGCCCAAAAACAAAAACTCCCATCCGTATTTTTCCTTTTGCAGGCATACCATGTCCTTCACCATGCGGTATGTATATTCCATGCTGGCATTTTCGCAGCCGTCGGTGGTGATCACAACGATGGTTTTCGCCGGAACTTCGCTCGGAAGCGCGTTTTTATGCCGGTTGGAAACGCGTTTGACCGTTTCGCCGACGGCATCAAGAAGTGCTGTCATGCCGCGTGCGTAGTATTGGCGATTCGTCAAAGGCTCGACCTTTCGGATATCCACACGGTCGTGGATGGTTTCGCATTTGTCATCGAACAGCACGGTCGTCACGACGGCCTGTCCGGGTTCGGCTTTCTGCTTTTTCAAGAAGCTGTTGTAGCCGCCGATGGTATCTTTTTCAAGGCCGCTCATCGAGCCGCTGCGATCGAGGATGTAAACGATTTCGGTAAGATTCTTGTTCATAAAGGAAAACCTCTCTTTCATTTGATGGCACAATTGTACCACAAGAAAAGAGAGGTTTGGTCGCTTGTGAAGCGACAAATCAATTGCCAAGCAATGCTTCATCAAACGCAAACAGCGTTTCGTTTATCTCGTAAATGTCATAGCGATTATGCTCGATAAAATACTCGATGATGATATCAAACCGCAGGCTTTCCGAAAAGGCAAACCCGGCACGGGAAAGCAGGTCGCGCGCCTCGTCCATGTTTAGCCGCAAGCCGATGATGAGGGCAAAAACCGTCGCTTTTTTGGGTACGTAGTCCTTTTTTCGGATCTTCGAAAAAAGCTTGCGGTCGATGTTGGCACGCTTGTAGACCTCCACGTCGGTCATGCCCTTTTCGTCGATCAGGCGCAACAGCATTTCGGAAAAGGTCTCGGATTTCCGGTCAAGCAGATCGGCAAGCGAACGGTCTCGGAGGGCATCAAGAAGTGACATCGATGCTTGTTTGCACACAGCTTCGGACGAAGAATTCGTCTGCCTGTCGGAAAGCGGTTTTGTGCGCGGAAACGATTTCGCCTGCGGATGCGATATTTCGTCATGCGGCGGATTCTCTTTGGCGGTATAATCATGCTTGCCGGTGCTTCCCGGAAAATCGTCCGGAGCCGGTGCAGCATCAACCGGAAAAGCATCCGGAGCCGGTGCGCCAAACGGCATATTGACCGACACATCCTCCGGCATACGGCTTGCAGCCGGCGGGCGCACCTCCCGTTCGTCAATATAGCTGCGGATGTCCTCATACAGAGTCCGGCTGATTTCAAACGAGGCTTTGTCATAGACCACCAAAAAGACCAGCATATCGGTTTCCGATTCCTGCAAAAAATCTTTGATGGCATTTGTTGCAATGCGTAGTGCTTTATCCTTCGGATAACCGTAAATACCGGAAGAAATGAGCGGAAATGCGATCGATTCAAAGCCGTTTTCCGCGGCAAGTCGCAGAGAATTGCGGTAGCAATCGCCCAAAAGACGTTCTTGGTTTGCCGGGTCTTTTCCGTAAACGGGTCCGACCGTATGGATAATCGCTTTGGCTTTCAGCTTAAAGCCTTTTGTCATCACGGCATCACCGACCGCGCACGAGCCGATTTTCCGGCAGGCAAGCGCAAGCGGCAGGAAACCAGCGGCCTTAAAGATCGCGCCGCAGACGCCGCCGCCCGGCAGCAATTTGGTATTGGCGGCATTGACAATGGCATCGCAGGAAAGGGTTGTGATATCGGCACGCAGGAATGTAAGCGGCATGGGCAATCTCCTTTCAACATTAAAAAAGGTTGTCTACAGATGCAAACAACCTAAAAAGCGGAATCGTTCGATTCACTTATTCTTCTTCACCGTCGTTTTCGAGAATATCCACGATGACGCGCTTATTCTCACGGTTGGCAACGGCACGCACAATGGTGCGAACCGCTTTGGCGATTCTGCCTTGCTTTCCGATTACCTTGCCGAGGTCATTTTCATCAACCATCAGCTTTAAGTAAACCGTATCGCCATCGTCCCGTTCGGTAACGACGACGCATTCCGGCTTGTTGACGATGGAGCGCGCAAGATCTGTCAGAACCTGTTTCATGTGCAAAGACCTCCTTTAAGAACCGCCCGGCAGGCGGCATATGCGGTAAACGAATTAAAGAATACCGTTCTTTTTGAGAAGAGTCTTTACGGTTTCGGTCGGCTGAGCGCCGTTTTCGATCCATTTCTTTGCCTTGTCAGAGTCGATCTGAACGGTGATCGGATCGGTAAGCGGATTGTAGTAGCCGATTTCTTCGATGAAACGGCCGTCTCTGGGATAACGGCTGTCAGCAACGACAACTCTGTAGAAAGGAGCTTTCTTTGCGCCCATTCTCTTTAATCTGATTTTAACTGCCATGATTTCTTTCCTCCGAAAAAATAAATAATATAATCATCGCTTGAAGCGTTTTTTCGCTTATGCAAGCGGAATGATACGTGGTTTGTGCCGTGCTTAGCGGCGCTTTTTCTTATTCTTGTTTTTTGCCATCTTTTTGGCAAGCATTCTGCCGCCGAAGCCGCCGATGTTACCGCTTGTTAACTGCTTCATCATCTTTTTTGTGGCGTCATACTGCTTCAAAAGCTTATTGACATCCTCCACCTTCATGCCCGAACCGAGAGCGATCCGTTTTTTGCGCGATGCGCCGATGATATCGGGATTATCGCGTTCTTCGGGTGTCATGGAAAGGATGATGGCCTCCATGCGGTCGATCTGCTTTTCATCGACCTTGACGTCTTTTAAGGCTTTGGTGTCCACGCCGGGCATCATGCCGATGAGCTGATCGATGGGTCCCATGTTGCGAAGCTGATCGAACTGGTCGAGATAATCGGTCAGGGTGAACGACTGCTCACGCAGTTTTTTTTCAAGCTCGGCCGCCTTTTTCTCATCGAGTGCCTGTTCGGCCTTTTCGATGAGCGACAGCACATCGCCCATGCCCAAAATGCGCGAAGCCATGCGGTCGGGATAAAACGGCTCGATACAATCCATTTTTTCGCCGGTGCCGATGAATTTGATCGGCTTTCCGGTGACCTGCCTTGTCGAAAGTGCCGCGCCGCCGCGCGTATCGCCGTCGAGCTTGGTAAGGATGATACCGGTAATATCGAGCTTTTCGTTGAAAGCCTTCGCCGCGTTGACGGCATCCTGACCGGTCATGGCGTCCACGACGAACAAAATCTCGGTCGGCTCAAGTTCTTCCTTGATGCGCTTTAACTCATCCATGAGCTGCTCATCGATGTGTAAGCGTCCTGCCGTATCGAGAAACAGCATATCATGCCCATGCTTTTTGGCGTGCTCCAACGCTTCTCTTGCAATACGAACCGGATCGGTGCAGCCATCGATGGTAAACACCGGCACGCCGATGCTTTCGCCGACCACCTGCAATTGCTTGATGGCCGCCGGCCGGTATACGTCACAGGCTGCAAGCAGCGGCCGTTTGCCCTGTTTTTTGTACATGAGCGCAAGCTTGCCGGTGTGCGTGGTCTTGCCGGCGCCCTGAAGACCGGTCATCATGACGATGGTCGGCGGCTTGGACGCAATGACAAGCTTGGTGTTTTCGCCGCCCATGAGAGCGGTCAGCTCTTCGTTGACGATTTTGACAATCTGTTGGGAGGGAACGAGGCTTTCGAGCACATCGCTGCCGACCGCGCGTTCGGTGGCGGTCTTGACGAAATCCTTGACGACCTTGTAGTTGACATCGGCCTCCAAAAGCGCAAGCTTAATTTCGCGCATGCCCTCTCGGACATCGGCTTCAGTCAATTTCCCTTTATTTTTGAAGGATTTGAAGGCGTTTGACAGCCTTTCGGTTAAGCTTTGAAACATAACACTCCTTGTAATGGGACTTAAACTTGTGGAATTATTCTAAATTTAAGATAGCGCGTATTTCTGCAAGCTTTCCGGAAAGAGCCGCGTCGTTTTTGACGCACTCCATGCCGCCTATATCGGCAAGAAGCGCGGATACGGCAGTATTTTTTTCGAGAAGCCCCAACGCGTCCTCATAAAACGTGAGCTGGGTCTCGGCGTGTGTGAGCTGGTCGCGCACGCCCTGACGGGAAATGCCGGTGTTTTCGGCAATCTCCGAAAGCGACAGATCCTCGTTGCAGTATAAATCCAGTGCATTGCGCTGCTTTTCGGAAAGAAGCGAGCCGTAAATGTCGCAAAGCAAAGAAAGGCGTATTCTTTCGTTTTTCATGTCCGTGACTCCGACTCCTTACAGGCTGTAAAGTGTTTTTCTTTACAGCCCTTATATTATACTGCACACATTCGCATTTGTCAAGAGGAAAATGCAATTTTCTTTTCTTACGTGTTTTTTATTTTTGTATTTTCTCCCACAGCGCAGCATTGGTTATTCGCCGAATTCCACAAAGACACGTGTTGGCTTTCCGGCACGCAGCTTTACGCAGATCGGCAAATTGCCGAAGCCGCCGATAACATGGAAGTGCTTGACAGGGTTCGTGCTTTCATATTGCACAGCCTGATCGGATGCGGCAATTCTGACAGTGCCGCCGGCACGCTTTATGGAAAACACACCATCGGTAAGGACGGGCTGTTCATCAGCGTCACACACGACAGGCAAGTACAGCACGGCATCCTCACCGGCTGTTGCCGTAAGGACAATGCGGTTATCGTAAATCCCATAATCGAGTGAATAGGGCACATGACCGACAAAAGATATGTCCTTCAAAATGCCATCCGAATGCACGTGTGTCATGTTATCTGTTTGCGTCACGGTCATCACGGCATTCTTATCGTTGACGCTTTGCGTTCTATCCTTAACAATGCGAATGGCACAGTTGGGCATAGCAAGGTCGGTAAACGACAGCTGCATATTATACGATTCGGTTTGGACATATTCTGCCGTGACCGCATAGAACGCTAATCCGATTTTTTCATGCCACACACACGAAAGCGTACCGCCCGAAACCGACGCACCCTTATAGCAGACTGCATCGCAGTCCGTAGCAGTCACGCGTAAATTGCCTTGCGAAATCAGCCACACGTGCTGTTTCAAAAAGCTTTGCAGAGAATTTCTTGCATCACGCGGCAACGGCACATGCTTTTTAACCGAAAAGCCGTGATTGATCATATCGCACAGGCTTTTTGCGTGAGCAAACGCATGGTGTACGCATGGAGCTTCGCCATAGGAGGCGTACATCGGACCGCCGAACAAATGTCCGTTTTTCGTACAACGGCATAGCAGCTCAAAGTTGCGTTCGGCAGCTTCGGCAAACACAGCATCACGTGCGGCAAGAATCGACAACGCGCCGCCGGCGCCGTCAGATGTGCGGCTTCCCCAATACGTCCACTTGTTGGCACGTGTTCCCCAAGAGTTATCCCAAGCACCGTCCGGAAGCATAAAGCAAATATGCGCCTTATACATTTTTTCGGCAAGCTGCATATACGCGTCATCGTCGACAAAATAGGCGAATTCGACCATGGAAACCAGCGATTCTTCCACGTTATAGCCAAGGTCAACATAGACGCATCCCTTTGGTGTCACAGCTCCGTATTCACCCTCTCCGGCAAGCAGGAAATCTTCATCAATCTGTTCCTTGACATAAGCTGCCCAATGGTAGGCCTTCGGCTTGTAGGATTCGTTGCCGGTCAATTTGAATGCCAAGGCATTCAAAGCGGAAAACGCGGCATAATAATTGATGTTTGCGCCGATTTTCGGCAGATAATCCTCACAAAAGGCGATCATTTGCAGAAACTCGTTATACCATGCATCATACGTGTCCGTATCTAAGCATTTACCGTGATACAACAGCGTTTTTCCCAAGGCGGTGGCAAAAAAGGCGGTGGTTGCACACCACGTGGAGAGTTTGTCGTTGCCATAGCATCCGACCCGACGAAACGTATTATTCTTTGTCCACCGCATCACAAGCTTTGCGGCATTCAGATATTTTTCATCCTTTGTTTGGTCGTACAAAAGCACGAAGGGATACACGGCATCGCCGATACGACCGTGTATCATGGCACAAGATGGGCAAAGGATGCCACCGGTCATGATTTTTTCGTTTGTGTCGGTTAATTGCAATTCGATTAAGCGATCGCACCAGGATTTCAGCAAGTCGTAATACGGATTCATTTCACATTTTTCCTCATTTTCATTTTTCGGCACTGTACAGCCGATACTGTAATACTACCACATCTTTTTTCGGAAATCAAGAATCTCTCGGCAAATTTCTGTTTTTTGTGTATAATTGTCAAGAAAATGCACCGTTTTCGTCCGAAAGCAATGGCGGCTGAAAACATCACTGCTTCGTCGAAAAACAACCACCTTCCAAGAACACTTCACAGCGAAAAAACGATTTTTCTGTTTTGTACAGCAAAATACGCACCAAAAAAGTGTTTTTTGCACTTGACAAACCGCCTGTGCGCTGTTATACTGGTCTTATCAAAAGCTGTACCTATACTTATAAAAAAGGAGATCCCGCATGAAATATCCGCCTATTTTTAAAGATGTGCCGCACATGATCCATGGCGGCGACTACAACCCCGATCAATGGTTAGATTACCCGGAAATTCTGTCCGAAGATATCCGGCTTATGAAACTTGCCGGAATCAACAGCGCCACCGTCGCCATTTTTGCCTGGTCGGCGCTCGAACCGCGTGAGGGCGAATTCCATCTCGACTGGCTGGAAGAAATTGTTGATAACCTTTACAAAAACGGCATTTACACCGTATTGGCTACCCCCTCCGGCGCACGCCCGGCTTGGCTTGACCTCGCCTACCCCGAAGCATGCCGCACCGAATCCAACGGAGACAAACGCACGCATGGCGTCCGTCAAAACCACTGCATGACCTCCCCCGTCTTTCGCGAAAAGGTGGCGAAAATCGACCGGGTGCTTGCCGAACGCTTTGCAAATCATCCGGGCGTGAAAATGTGGCACATTTCCAACGAATTTTGCGGCTTCTGCTATTGCGAGAAGTGTAAGCAGAAATTCCGTTCGTTCTTGCGCGAAAGATATCATAACGACATAAAAGAACTCAACCACGAATGGTGGACGGCGTTCTGGAGCCACACTTTTGACGATTTCGACCAGATCGACCCGCCCGGTCCGTTAGGCGAAAACTGCGTCCATGGGTTAAATATCGATTGGATGCGTTTTACGACGTGGAACACCTGCGATTTTCTCGACAGCGAGGCGGCTGTGCTGCGCCAATATGCACCGAACATTCCGATTACCACCAACCTTATGGGAACATACCGGTATTTGAACTATTTTGAAGTGGCAAAGCATATCGATGTGGTTTCGTGGGACGCGTATCCGCATTTCCACAATCCGGCGATTTCCGACGCGGACGCAGCCTTAAACGTCGGCTTCAAGCACGACTTGATGCGTTCGCTGTTACGCCGTCCGTTTATGCTCATGGAAAGCACGCCGAGCTGTGTCAACTGGGCAGAGATTAACAAGATGAAGCGTCCGGGAATGCACCGGCTTGCCTCCTTGCAGGCGGTGGCGCACGGCGCGGACACCGTTCAGTATTTCCAATGGCGCAAATCGCGCGGTGCTTCCGAAAAATTCCACGGTGCGGTGGTCGACCATGAGGGCAGCGAAAACACGCGTGTGTTCCGTGAGGTGGCGGCACTCGGCAAGGACTTGGCGAAGCTCGATGAGATTATCGGAACGGACACACCGATCGAGGTCGGCATTGTCTACGATTGGGAGAACGAATGGGCGATCGCTGATTTCCAAGGCTTCAAAAAGAACCGCGGGTATGAAGAAACGGCCTGCACGTTTTACCGTGCGTTCTTTGGTCACGCAAGGAATATCGATTTTGTCACGCGCGAGGGCGATTTTTCGCGCTACAAGCTGCTTGTCGCGCCGATGTTATACATGACAAGCGAAAAGACGGCGGCACTTCTCGAAGAATACGTGCGAGAAGGCGGTACGCTTGTTTGCACCTATATGACGGGCTATGTGAACGAAAACGATTTGGTGCATCTCGGCGGCTTCCCGGGCGGCATTTTGCGGAAGGTCTTCGGCCTTTGGGCAGAGGAAATGGATGTTTTGTACGACAATGAGCGTATGCAGAACGAATATACGGAAAACGAACTCGGCCTGTCCGGCACGTTTGAATCGCGCGATTTCTGTGAGGTCATCCATCCCGAAGGTGCAGGGGTCATCGCACGCTACACCGCCGATTACTACGCCGGAACGCCGTGTATCACGGTCAACAACTACGGCAAGGGCAAGGCCTATTTCATCGGCACGCGTCAAAGCGTCGAGGAAACCGAGAAAATCGTCAACGCTATTGCCGCAAAAGCCGGTATTTCCAAAATTCTTGCCGCCGAAATTCCGTCGGGCGTTAAGGTTTTGTCACGAACCGACGGAGAGCACAACTACATTTTCGTCCTAAATTACACGACGGAAAACCGCACCGTGCTGTTGGATGCCGGCGAATACACCGATCTTTTGGACGGAAAAACGTATACCGGTTCGGTAACGCTCGAAAAATACGGGGTGAAGGTTTTGAAACATTCCGTTTGAAACGTCTAAGCGGCAAAAGCGTATATAACAACCCTTCCGACACGTGTCGCGTGCCACCTTCCCTTACACAGGGAAGGATGAAAAGCTGCCGCATTTTCATCACGAAACACGGGCGCAAAAACGAAAGACTGTCGATTTTTTATGAATCGGCAGTCTTTTGCTGTTATTTCGGGCGGTTTTATGCCTTTTTACGGATGGTATACACGACACTTGCAAGCGGCGAAATGCGTCTGTCCATCGTTTCATAGTCAGGTTGGTCGGAGCGTTTGGTGAAGATATAGCCGTTCGGCAGAGTCACATCGCCGGTCACGCCATCGGCCTTTTCGACGGTCAATTCGATATCGTCGCCCTTACGCACCCACGAAACGCTCACCTTTCCGGCAACCGTTTCGTAGAATGCCGAGGCATTGTCAAGTGACGGAATAAAGCTCGGATTGACGCGGACATACGCCGGGTTATCCTTGTACGGATTGATTTGCAGACCGGCGACATGGCGGATAAAGAAGCCGGAATAGTCGGACATAAAGTGGTGATTGAGCGAGGTGGCATAGCCGTTGACCGTTGCGTTGAAGGTTTCGGGGTTAGACGCAAGGCCGAATTTATCCACCCAAATGCCATAGGACGGTGCGTCGGTACGCGTAATAAGCTTATAGGCAAGCGCAGCGTCGCCGTGTGCGGCAAGTGTGCGGAACAAAACGCGCACGCCGATCATGCCGCAGTTGAAGTGGTCGTCCGCTTCATGCACAAATTCCAAAAGGCGGCGATAGGCTTCCGGCTTTTCACCCTTTTCAAAGATATCGTAGTACAGACCCATTGCCTGCGCCGCCTGACACGAGCCGCGCATGGTCATGGTATCGTAATCGATCATGCGGTCGCGCACGGCTGCAAGAAACTCGTTTCCGAGCGTTTCGGCAAACACGCTTTGCACCTTCATGCCGCACACATCAAATAAGAATTTCGCTTTGCGGCAGATGTTGACGCAGGTAATGGTATCGGACACTTCGGTCGGGCAGACATGGTTGGAGCCGCCGGCACGCATGGCATGGCACCAGTCGCCAAGGCCGATGCAAATGCTGCCGTCAGCACTGCGGCGTTTCGAAATATAATTGAGATAACGCATGACCGCCGTCGAGCAAAGCTCGAACAAATCTTTATTGCCGCGGTAAATATACGCCTGATACGGCAGCTCCACAAGCACCTGATCCCATACCGGGCCGTTGCCCCACGCATAGCCCCAGCCGGCGGTCGGGATAATGCCCGGAATCGCGCCGTCCTCGCGCTGGGAGGCACAGATGGCCTTTAGCCATTGCTTCCAGCTGCGTTCAACCGCCAAATTCTGAATCATATGCTCGGCCGACATTCCGGCATCGCCCGTCCAGCCGTTCTTTTCGCGGTGCGGACAATCGGTCGGAAAATACACAAAGTTTGCAAGGTCGCTGATACGGGCATTGCGCTGCAGGATATTTGCGATGCGGTCGGAGCAGGAGAAATTGCCGCGTTCGGCGATATCGCTGTTCTGCACGAGCATGGTGACGGTTTCGTCGGTGATCTGTTCTTTTTCCGCGCCGATGACAAAGAAATAGCGTGCGCCGTGGTATGTGAACGACGGGATATATTCCTCCACGCCCTCGCCTTTGCAGATATACATATCTCTTTGGCAGAAACCGAACGGATAGAACATCTGAATGTTCTCAAAGCAAACGCCGCCGTCCGGGTCACAGTATTCCGAGGCCTGGAGGATGATCTTTTGCCCTTTTTTGCCTTGGATCTTCAATTTCGGCACGCAAGCCGTGTTTTCGGAAAACTCAAACACAAAGCCTTTTTCCTCTTTTTCCGGCTTATAAAACGTGTTTTCGGAAATTTTCCACACATCGGGGCGGATGGAGGCCGGATTCTGAAGCGGCATCTGATAGCCCTCATAGATTTTGACCGGCTTTAGCTCCTTGGTCACGACGATTTTATCGGTATCGTTCGCGCAAGCCTTTCCGCGTGCCGGTTCGGTCGGGATAGCTGCGCACCAGCCGCTGTCGTCAAAATCGGGTTTATTCCAGCCGTCAAGTTCCTTGGTCGCGTCGTAGAACTCGCCGCTGCGCAGGTCGTCGAAAACAATCGGCGACGGTGCGCATTTGAAGCTTTCATCGGCTTCAAACTGTATTTTTTGCTCGCCGATTTCCGCTTCAAACGCAAAGGCAAGCTTGGGTGCTGAACGGAAAGGTGCTTTTTCGAAATCCCAAATAAAGCCGCCGATGCTGTTGGACATACCGTTGCCCAAAAGAAAGGCAAAGCAGTTTGTGCCGGCAGTTAAGTAAGCACTTACATCATAGGTATCGTAAAACAGAATGTCGTCGGGATTGGTGATATACGGTGCGAGGCGCGATGCGGTAAGCTCGGTGCCGTTGACCCAAAAGCGGTAGAAGCCGGTGGAGGTCAGCGTGACCGTGGCTTTCTCGGGCAGTTTCTCCAACGAAAACGTTTTGCGGATATAGGGTGCGTTTACGGGCGTTTCATAGGTGGCATAGTTTTGTGTTGCTTTGATAAATTTACTTGAAAACATGGTCATACTCCTTACGTGCGGTGAACGTTTTTTCTCTCCCGACTCATTGTATCACGGCTGACAGAAAATGTAAAGTTGGCATTTTTCACCAAAAGAAAGCGTGTTTTTTAGGCATTCTGCTCATAAATGCCGCCGTCGCACACGTGATGATCAAGCGGTATCTCTTCCATCAGAGCAAATGAGAAAATCACGGCGTTTTTCACGGGTGCTTTGGTCATATCCGCCACCGCGCGGCAATAGAATGCCAGCTGGTTGGCATAGCGGTCGGCAAGCACATGTTCCTCGCCCGGCTTTACATGGTCGGTTTTGAAATCGATGACCGTATAGCTTCCGTCCTTCTCACGGATAAAGCAGTCGATAACGCCCTGCACCAGCACAAAATCGTCGGTTTCGGGTGCGTCGGCAAGCACGTCTCCGGCCGCGACCTTGAGATTGAAGCGCAGCTCACGAAAGACTTGTTCCGCCGAACGGATTTTTTCATACAAGGCAGTCTTGAAAAAGCCGTTCAGTTTTCCGAAATCCAACAGATCGCGCTGCGTTTCCGTCAAAAAGCCATCTGAAACAAGCCGTTCCGCTTCGATTTTCGCGCCATGCGTTTCACACGCCGCAAAATCGGCAAACTGCATGAACACGTGCATGGCTGTTCCGCGTTCAGCAGCACTCGTTTCCGCCGTTTCGTGCACAAAATCCGGGATCTCGCGCTTCTGCCGCTCGCCGAGTGCGGCAAGCGATGCGTCCTCATAATCGATAAGGCCGTTTTTCAACAGCGAAACGGTTAATTTCGGCGGCACGGCGCAGAGTGCCTTTAAGCGTGCACTTCTGGAAGCGATGGAGGTGCGGATTTTTTCTAAGAGTGTTTCATCCGGCGCATAGGTTGGCGTTTGGCCGGTCGGTGCGGCATTTTCAAGAGCCGCATCCGGCAGCATTGCGGGCGTTTCGGCGTCTTCTGTGCAGACGACCGTGCGAACCTCGACAAACGTTCGTCCCGCAGCATCCGCAAACGGCACCGTCACTTCGCCGCCACATCCGGCAGCAAGCGTTTCGAACGGCTTTTGCGTGGCGAGAAAGCCGAACATCCTGTCGAGAAACGATTTTCCGTGCGCGGCATTTTCCGGGTCGTCGAGTGCGTTAAGTATCGGCGCGGCAAAGGTGGACTCGTCGCCGTTTTTCGGTTTGATCGGCTTCGGTGAGGCCGTGATATACAATCGGTCTCTTGCACGGGTCAGAGCGACATACAAAAGGCGCTTATATTCATTCGCTTCGCCAAGGTCATCCTCCGCCTCCAAAACGGTTCGGAAGGGTGTCGTTGCCGTAACAAAGCCGTCGTTCCCGGCGACGGAGCGGATATCGGCATAGCCTTTCAGCCGAAACGCCAATCCATAGGTATCCGACATCAAGAAAGCGTTTTCCGAAGAAGACGGTGCGCGGTCGGCATTGAACAGAAAACAAACCGGGAATTCCAAGCCTTTGGAACGGTGGATGGACATGATATGAATGCCGCCGAAGGTATCGCTGCAGCTTTTGAGCCCTTCGCCGGAACGGATATCGTTCATATAGTCCAAAAAGGCACCGATTCCGCGGAACACCGTGCTGTCAAATGCGCGCGCTTTGTCGTACAGCAGCATGAGATTTTTTTTGCGTGCTTCGGGCGAAAGTCTGCCGAACATCGATTCATCGCCGGCCGCACAAATGGCCGGTAAATCGGTAAGCGCATACATTTTCCGCAAGAATTCCGACGCGCCGCAGCCGCGCGACAGTGCACGGAGTTTTTCGAGAAGCGACAAGAAGGCTTGGCATTTGTCTGCCAGCACTGCGCCTGCCTGTATGCCCTGCTCTGCGTCCGACGCTTCGTCCGGCATTGTTTCCGTCTGCGCCGCAAGGCAAAGGGCTTCATACAGCGATTTATGCTTTGCCGGCAGCCGGATCTGCACCAATTCATCATCCGTAAAGCCGCCGATGGGCGAACGCATCACACCGGCAAGCGGAATGTCCTTTTGCGGATTATCCGTGGCGGCCAAAACCGACAGTGCTAAGCGAATCTCTCGGCGGTCGAAAAAGTTTTCGCCCTTTTCGCACACCACCGCCATGCCGCGTGCGGCAAAAAAGCGTTCCAACTGCTTGGCCGCGTCCCATTTGGAGGTAAGAATTGCGATATCCGCAAGCGTATAGTGCCGCCCGGTGCTGTCGCACGCATCCGGATCGTTTAGCAATGCCACGATTTCGCGGTATAACACAGCGGCTTCGGCTGCGCGGCGGCTTTCCGAGGTCTTATCCGCAAGCGCATCGGTATTGCACAAAAGAATATGTACCGGTTCATTGAGTGCGTCTTTATCGGCACGCGAACACGTCAGGCGTTCTTGCTCGTTATAATCGTCAAAGACCTTTTCAAACACCGCGTTGGTAAAATCGATCACGCTCTGCGCACAGCGGAAGTTATCCGACATGAACAGTCTGCGGCGCGCCTCGCCCTCTTTTTCGCAGGGTGCGAAGGTGTCGCGGTAGTGCATGAAAATACCGGGCGTTGCGCCGCGGAAGCGGTAAATGCTCTGCTTGGCATCACCGACCAAAAAGCGGCCGCACTCCGTACCGTCGGCGGTTTTGCGCGACAGTGCAAGAAAAATTTTGTCTTGGATCGGATCGACGTCCTGATATTCGTCGATATACAGCTCATCAAACAAGTTAGACGTTTCGGCGGCAAGTGCGCTCGGCGTTTGCGCCGCGTCGTCGTCATACAACAGCTTTAACGTCAGCCGCTCCACGTCCGAAAAGCTCAAAATACCGTGCGTCCGTTTGACATCCCACAGGCGGTTTTCGATCTCTTCAAGCATCTCCCGGAGAACCTCGGCAATGTGCAGGCAATCCGCGGCACACAGCTGTACAAGCTCACTCGAAGCCGAAAAATAGCGTTTGCGCACGGCTTTTACCTCGTCAAGTGCGCTTTTGCGGCGTGCCACGAGCAGCGGCGCATCCGGGTTTTCGATTTTTTGGATGCGCGGACTTGGCTTAAAACGGGTATCTGCGGCTTCCTTCGCGGCACGGTATCCGGCACCGAGGCTGGATGCAATGATTTTCAGCGTTTCCAAATCGTTTTCGAGAACCGGCGTGATGGTTTTGTGCATTTGTTCATCGGCTTCACATTCGTCAAGCGCGTTTTCGCAGACCGTGATCGCCGTGCTTACGCTTTGGTACAGCGCGTCATGAAACGCTCGTCCGTAGGGCGTGTCAAACAGCTCGTCGGCTTGCATGACCTCGCGGTACAGCTCACAGGCCTGCGCCAGAAAGTCGCGCGGCGACGGCCGGTGCAGCAAGTCCTTGTACAGCTTTTTCAAGGTATCAACAAACGCATCGTCGTTGCGCGGCGCGGAAAACATATCGTAGGCGGTGAGAAAATAATCGTCTTTGCCATTTTCTCTGTTCCGGCGGCATAAAGCCATTTTTTCTTCGATAAGCTCGTCGATGATGCCGTCCAAAAGCACGTCCATTTCGGTGTCGTCGGCAATGCGCAGCTTGCTCGGCAAGCCCAAAAGCTCGGCGTGTTCGCGGACAAAGTCGTAGCAGAACGAATCGATCGTGCAGATTTTCGCCTGCGGCAGCAAAGCAAGGTTTTTAACGGCCGCGCTGCGCACCGCTTCATCCGGCGCATTTTCGACCGCGTCGGCAAGGGCTTTGCGGATACGCTCGCACAATTCTCCGGCGGCGGCATTGGTAAAGGAGACAATCAAAAAACGCGTGATGTCCGTCGAAGAGCC
>URCT01000041.1 GCA_900546385.1 uncultured Eubacteriales bacterium
GCGTCAGAACTCCTATGAAGATTGACGAAATGGAACAGAAATTCCCGGAAGCTTTCGAACAGTTCAAGGAAGTTTGCAAAACGCTCGAAAACCACTACAGAGATATGCAGGATATGGAATTTACCGTTGAAAACAAGAAGCTCTATATGCTTCAGACCAGAAACGGTAAGAGAACGGCTCAGGCTGCTCTTAAGATCGCCTGCGACCTCGTTGACGAAGGTATGAGAACCGAAGAAGAAGCCGTTCTCATGATTGATCCGAGAAACCTCGATACGCTTCTTCACCCGCAGTTCGACGCAAAGGCGCTCAAGGCTGCTACGCCGATCGGCAAGGGCCTCGGCGCTTCTCCCGGAGCTGCCTGCGGTAAGATCGTCTTCTCCGCTGAAGACGCTGAAGCATGGAAAGCTCGCGGCGAAAAGGTCGTTCTCGTAAGACTTGAAACCTCTCCGGAAGATATCACCGGTATGAAGGCTTCGCAGGGTATCCTCACCGTCCGCGGCGGTATGACTTCTCATGCAGCCGTTGTTGCACGCGGTATGGGTACGTGCTGCGTATCCGGCTGCGGCGACATCAAGATGGATGAAGAAAACAAGAAGTTCGAACTCGGCGGAAAGACCTTCCACGAAGGCGACTTCATCTCCATCGACGGTTCCACCGGTAACATCTACGACGGTATTATCCCGACGGTTGATGCTTCCATCGCCGGCGAATTCGGCAGAATCATGGGCTGGGCGGACAAGTTCCGTGTACTCAAGGTCAGAACCAATGCCGATACGCCGAAGGATGCGAAGAAGGCTCGTGAACTCGGTGCTGAAGGTATCGGTCTGTGCCGTACCGAGCATATGTTCTTCGATCCGGAAAGAATCGCTGCATTCCGTGAAATGATCTGCTCCGACACGCTCGAAGCAAGAAAAGCTGCTCTCGACAAGATCATGCCGTATCAGCAGAGCGACTTCGAACAGCTCTATGAAGCTCTCGAAGGTACGCCTGTAACCATTCGTTTCCTTGACCCGCCGCTTCATGAATTTGTTCCGACTGAAGAAAAGGAAATCGAACAGCTCGCAAAAGACCTCGGCAAGTCCGTGGAAGATGTCAAGGCTATTATCGCCGGTCTCCATGAGTCCAACCCGATGATGGGTCACAGAGGCTGCCGCCTTACCGTAACCTATCCGGAAATTGCAGAAATGCAGACCAAGGCTGTTATCCGCGCTGCTATCAACGTTCAGAAGAAGCATCCGGATTGGAAGATCGTTCCGGAAATCATGATTCCGCTCGTAGGCGACCTCAAGGAATTCAAGTTCGTTAAGAACGTCGTTGTTGCTATCGCTGACGAAGAGATCAAGAAAGCCGGCATCGACCTCAAGTACGAAGTCGGTACCATGATCGAAATTCCGAGAGCTGCTCTGACGGCAGACGAAATCGCTAAGGAAGCTGAATTCTTCTGCTTCGGCACCAATGACCTGACCCAGATGACCTTCGGCTTCAGCCGTGACGACGCCGGTAAGTTCCTTGATTCCTACTACGATACCAAGATCTACGAAAACGATCCCTTTGCTAAGCTCGACCAGAACGGTGTCGGCAAGCTCATGGATATGGCCATTAAGCTCGGCCGCAGCGTAAGACCGGATATGCATATCGGTATCTGCGGCGAACATGGCGGCGACCCGTCTTCGGTTGAATTCTGCCACAAACTCGGCATGAGCTATGTTTCCTGCTCGCCGTTCCGTGTGCCGATCGCAAGACTTGCTGCTGCACAGGCTGCCATCAAGAGCAAATAAAAACGTTGCTTCTGTTGCCTAAGGCAAGATAGCGAATAGAATCCAACGGCTGCATCATGTATTTGATGCAGCCGTTTTTTGTACCTAACAAAAAGTATGTAAAAGTTTTCAAAGGTTTTAATTGGGTTTGTGCGAAGTTGTAGTTTTGGTGCGCTGCTTCGAGGTTCGCAAAACCTTGAAGCTTTCCCGTAAGGGAAACGGATTGTCACTTTTTGCGTCGTGCAAAAAGTAACATAAAAAGCACGCGGGACTCCGTCCTGCGACCTCGATTCAAAGCTCTGCCGAAGAAGATTTTAGCAAAGTTTTCCGGCGGTACGAGCCGAAAACCGTTTTTTCGCACAAAAACGGCGGCGCAAAGGCTTTGAATCGGTGCGAGGTTCCGGCGTTACAGCGTAAGGATTTTGAGCGGGCATCAAAATAAGAGCCTTATTCTTTGAGGACAGTAGGTTATGGCTGGGTGCGAATGGGAGATGGAGGGCGAAAAAGAGTTGCTTTGAAAGGTGATTAAGGAATGGCTTGTGCAAATAAAAAGCTTTTGCTTATAAAAAAGGATGGCGTTTTAGGACAGCAAGCAAAATTTTTTTCAAATGAAAGTTGAAAAAAACAAAGCCGATAACCAACTCCCGTTGTAGGGAAGGGGCTATCGGCTCTGCGTTTTTGCGCACGGTTATTATGATACAATCGGTTTATGCCACCTTATTCCCAGCGGAAGAAGCGAACGGCAAGAACGGTGCAAAGTACGGCAACTCCGAGCATGACACAAAGCGGTAACAGAATGCCGCCCGTGCGGACACCTAAATAGGCTTTGGTCAGTCCTTGAACAAAAATCGCTTCGCTCATTTTTCAACCCTCTTCACTGAACGCAGCTCGATATAGCCGCGTTCACCGCGAGGCTCAAGCTGGATGCGCGGGCTCTCATCGTCCCACTGGTAGCCAATGATGGACGGATCGTAACGGTCCATCGCTGTCTGCACGGTGCGGATGGCTTCGCAGTAATCCTCCTCCCGAAAGGGCTGACCCTGAAACATCAGGTGTTCTGCTTCCGGCAGATGAATGGTGTCGAAGCCCTCCGGGATTATCCCTCTATAATCGGTTTCAACTTCCACACCCTGCACATAGGTGGAAGTGTTCGGCTTTTTGTACGTTTCGGGCAGCCATAGGGAAACCGGCTTTCCGCAGAGTGATTTCATGCTCATGATGATGCCCCAAACATCGCAGCTTACCTCCTCACAGTAAGGGAAATAGTCCTTTGCCTGCTTGCCGCGTTTGATGATACACAGGCGTTCCGGCTTACGGACGACCTGTATGAAAATCGGTTGAATGTTAGACACGTCGATGGTCTCCTTTCGTAATTCACGGAATTTTGCACCGTAAGGAACGAAGAATGGGACGGGAACGGGATTTTTCATGTAGTCGCTCGGGTTCAGACCAAATTCTCGGTAAAACGCCCGCGTGAAGGTGTCCACATTGTTAAAACCGGCATTGTAGGCCGCGTCGATGACCTTGATTTCACCGCCTTTGAGCTGGTTTGCCGCCTGTGTGAGCCGGTATTTGCGGATATACTCGGTTGGTGTCAGACCGAGGCAGTCCCGAAACAGACGATACGAATACCACGGAGAAAATAACGATGCCTGCGCAAGATCGGACAAGCGAATCTCCTCTGTTTTATTCTTTTCTATGTAATCCTGCATCCGTTGGACAGCCAAAACCTGTTCCGTCATCCTTCTCAACTCCTTACAGGAACAGTATACCATGTTAGGAGACATATTTCTCGACTTTCCTTGCCTTTTAATTGCAAACGCATCCACCACGGCATAGGGGATGACATTCGATTTTTAAGCTAAGACCACCCATTAAAACTTTGACTTTTCATAATTGTACGGAATGCTTGTTCCGATAACAACATTCTCGATCTTCTCGGTAATCAGCCAGTTGTCCATATTGCCTTGATGGTCAAAAGCGAGGGGAGCAATTTCTTCTACGCTGGTTATTCGTTTACGGAATTTGTCAGTCCAGCGCATGAAGGTCGGACTGCTCGTACCGATGATGCCCCGGCAAGCTCTTTTTGTAATTCCAGCATACGATTGCGTCGTGCAGGCTCTTCCCGGGATTGCCTGCAAAGAAATCACGGATGTATGTGTTGTACTCAAATTGCCTGCCGAT
Source organism: uncultured Eubacteriales bacterium (assembly GCA_900546385.1). Taxonomy (GTDB): domain Bacteria; phylum Bacillota; class Clostridia; order Oscillospirales; family CAG-382; genus UMGS882. The sequence continues at coordinate 3,942 of URCT01000041.1, forward strand.
CTCCGTTTTGCGTTGCTTCTTTTCTTCTAAGATCCGATAATACGCCTGAATTGCATCACCGTAAGTCTTTCCGGCGTTTGCCTTCAGCCATTTCTGAAACGGAACATTGAAAGAAAAACTTTTTCCGATTTTCTCATTGAAGAACGCACGGTGTTTTTCGGAGCAGACGATATTCGGCTCTATGACTGTGTCCTCGGTGAGCGTGGCGATGGTTACCGCCGTTTTTCTTTCGGCAGTTGGTTTCAGTACATTTCCTGTATCCAGATAGTATGCAATTCGATCGGTGAGTTCTGCTTTGCTGCCCGATGTCGGCAGTCCGATTTCTTTGCAAAAGTCGGCAAGTTCCTGTTTCAGATAATAGAAACTGCGGAAAGTAATTGCATCCAGTTTTTTATTCAGCTTCGGTCGTTCACTCATCTGCATTTCCTGATTTCAAAAATATTCTCCTGTAACCTTTGCAAAAACCGCCCTGCGTGCGCGCCGTCCATTTGGGTATGGTGGAATTGGAACGACAGCTTCAGCGTCGTCTTAAAAAGCCCCTTATGATATTTGCCCCAAATAAGAAACGGATTGTTGAAAATGCCGCTGTTCATGCCGACAGCGCCGTCGATCTCGGTATCCACAATGGCGGAGGTGCCGATGACCATGCAGTCGGTCAGATCATGGTTTTCGCAACTTTCCGCAACTGCGCGCGTCAATCGCAGGTAGTCGGCGTTGAACTGCGAAAGGCTGTCCGAAAACGGCACATCACAGGAGCTGACCTTGCCGGTTTTGTTTTTCACGATCGTGTTTACCGCTATGCTGTCATATTGCAGCAGCTCGCGCCCAACAGGGAGTGTATAAAACTCCTTGATTTCGCTTGCCGCCTTGCCGATACAGAAACAGAGAAGCATATTGAACTTATAGTCACGCTTGTGGTTTCGTTTCATAAGCGGCGTGACATCGAGCGTTTTGAAAAAGGTCACCATCGGGTTCGGCGCACTCATCCAAAGCGTATACGCTTCAGCGCGTGTTGTTGTTTTCGGGTCGATAACGGTTGGCTTCATTGTACACACTCCAATGCGGCGATGTCTCCCGACTGGATGAGCGGAATGCTGCGCTTGATTTTCTCTTCGTCCCAATCCCACCAGCGCAGTGCTTCCAACTTCTCAATCGTCGCATCGTCAAACCGCTTGCGTATCGGTTTTGCCGGGACACCGCCCACAATGGTATACGGCGGCACGTTCCCAGTCACAACCGCACGCGTGCCGATGATGGCACCGTCACCGATCGTCACGCCGGGCATAATAACGGCTTCATAGCCGATCCAAACGTCATTGCCGATCACAGTATCGCCCTTGTTGTCCCAGGCGTCGCAGATATTTTTCGCATCCAAATCCCATTCGTCAAAGAAGATGGGGAAGGTGTAGGTCGCAAGTGATTTCAGCGCATGGTTTCCGCTGGTGAACAGGAATTTTGCGCCGCAGGCGATGGAACAGAATTTGCCGATGATCAAGCGGTCGCCGTTGATGGGATAGTGGTATAACACGTTGTTCTTTTCAAAATCGCAAGGGTCATGCACAAAATCGTTGTAAATGGTGTAATCGCCAACCTCGATATTTGGGTCGGTGACCACATCCTTTAAGTAAACCGTCTGCGTGTCGTGCGGACGGGGATAAACTCTGTTTTTCATTGCTTCTTTCTCCTTTCGGAACAGCGGATAAGCGGCGGTTTTCGCAAACTGTCCTCCGACCGCACGCCGTTTTTGTGTTTCGGCTTGGGAAACGGCAGTTCCTCGTACATCGCTTGAAGCAGCTTGGTAAGGAATTCTTTGTTATCAATCTCATCCAGTAAGAGCATTTCTTTTGTTCCGTCATACGGAGATTCAAAAACAGCGTTCGGCATATAGGCCAAAGCCGTTTTTGTGGGCTTTACAAGCAAGCGGTCGTCGTAGATTCCGCCAAAAATTTTGCCGCGGTAATAGAGGATATATTCGCCCATCATCGGTTTGTACGTAATATCCTCTAAATCTGACAGCTGTTCTAAAATAAACGTAAGATACTCTTTATCGGAAGCCATATGTTTTCACACTAAGGTTCGTTCTCAAATTTCACGGCATAACCGCTTAAAACAGCTGACCGGGAAGCGTTAATTTTTCTTTTTCCGGAAAGGTCGCTTCAAACCCTTCAAAGCCTTGCGGGTCTTTCTCACAGATAAAATAGCCTTCCGGGTCTTTATAAGTGCCGGTAATACCGTTCAGAAAGCCCGGCGTCAGCTCCTTGATAAGAAAATAGTCGGCCTCCGGGTCGTCGGCATAGCGCACGCCCTTGGTCTTAGCCGGTACAAAGCCGGATTTTCCGTAAAAATCAATGTTGCCGGTGATCGCTAGTGCGCCTGCACCGTTCCGGCAGAAACGTTTTCGTGCTTCGCGATACCGAGAGGGCAGAACAGAGATTCATTGGCAAAGTCCACGGGCTTCATCCCGACAGCTTTGAAAAGAATGCCGGAGAGAATGCGCAGACAAACCGTCCGGTAATCAAATTCGTCGGTAACGCCGCCTTTTCCGCCGAGAAAATTTAAGGATGCTTCCGTCCAGTTCTTGTCGGTGCATACCTTTGTCCATGGATCGCCATGCCCTTTGTAGGGCGCGCGCATGGTCAAAAGCTGCCGTATCGTCACGTCAAAGATCGTCTTTTCACCGCGCTTGACCGAATACTCCGGAAAGTAGGCAAGCACCTTATCGTCCACACTGCCGATTCTTTGCCGGTCGATCGCGATGCCAATTAGCAGTGCCATAACGCTTTTCGTGGCGGACGCGATGTGAACACAGTCTGTGCGCTGATAGCCATTCCACTCGGCAGAGTAGAGTTCGTTTCCGCTCTGAAGCACGCTGATCTGGCAGATATTCGGTTGATGTTCCTGTATGTATGAATGCAGTTCCTGAAGCTCCATTTCTGCTGCCTCCCACAGTTTTGCGTTTTCTTTCAGCTAAAAGCCTGTTAACGTCATCGGTGTTATGCTGTATTCAGGGGAATAAGTACACTTTCTTTTCGCTTTAGAAAACAATCCGCGCGATCTCCATCGTCACGATCTTTAACACCGCACCGCTCGACATCACATAGAACCAAACCTCGCGCATCTTTTGCGTTTTGGCAATCGGCGTGGCAATAGCGGCAATGATAATCAACAGCGCACCAATACAGCCGACGATGGTGGGTATGCTGATAAGCGGGAACAGTCCCGGTGCATAACTTCCGTCAATGGTATGCTGAATCGTTTTATCCAAACCGTCCCGCGCCGCCGCAAAACAGCAGACCACAAGGCCGAAAATCAGCAGAATTGCACTCCTTCGTCCCCAATGCTGAATGTTTGCACGACCGCAAATCGAATAGCTGATAAACCCGAGCAGCACAAGGATCATAAGCGTTGTTGCCGTGGTGACTCCGCTTCCAAAATAGAGTTTCATGTTTCCGTCGCATCCTCTCCGTATTGCAGGATAATCATTCTGCAAGCTTCACAAAGACAGGCTTCCATGCTTGTGCGGCCGCCGACCTTTAACGCGGTGAGCGGCACGAAGCCTTTTACATTTTTCGCATTTTCCAAGGCTCTCGGCACTTCGTTTGCGAAGCTGAAAGCACCGTCTTTGCTGCTGAATAAATACCCTTTTCGCATTTCTTTTCCGCATTTCGGACACAAGACCGATTTTTTATTGTTTACAGTTGTTTTCATAGAGAAAGTCCCTTTCTGTAACCGGATTCGATTTTGGCAATAAAGCGGTCAATATGTGCACGGAGCTGCGGCGCAATGCTTTCTTTTTCGCCTGCTCCGTCGTAAATGCTGTAAAGCAAGAACATCGGCCCATAAAACTCTAAAGCCAGCTGCATGGCAGCCTCGTCGGAATCCGTCAGCTTTCGGAAGATTGCCGCCATATACACGGTCGGACCGGTCGCCAGATAATCGTGATAAAGTCCGGCAAGCTTTGGATCCCGGTATTGCTCCAGCGTCAGCATTTTGCGGAAATTGGAAGAAAAACGCTCTTTCGTCCAATGGTCAAACTGCGCCATGCTGTATGTGCGGATCTTTTCAATCGGCGTTTTCAGATACGCCTCCGCAAAGCCATCCGGTTCCGTTTCCGGCATTTCGTAGGCTTCGGCGCGCTCATAATCCATTTTGTTCATCTGTTCCACAATGCTGTCTAAAATCTCTTGCTTGCTCGTATAGTGCTTATACAAGGCGCCTTTGGTAATTCCTAACGCTCCTGCAATGTCGCTCATGGAAGTTCCCAAATATCCGCTCTGTGCAAAAAGCTCAAGCGCGGTTTCCAAAATGCGTTCTTTCGTATCTCCGGCCATAATTTCGCTCCTCAAATTAAAGTAACCGTTCGGTTACTATGATCATAGCAAACGAACGGTTACTTGTCAAGAGGTTTTTGCGACATTTTCAAAAAAATCCGATTATCTACCGGCCGCAGAAAAGCCGCCGCTTTTTGTTTTCCAAAACGCTGGACAATGTCGATGGTTTGTGCTATAATCATGAAAACACGCAAAGCAAAACGCATCGCTTGTACAAGAACGGAAAATTCCGATAACGGAGGTTTGAAAAGCCGTGATTCCTGTAATTTTAATAAGTGCGGCAGTCATCGCCGTCCTTCTGATCTTCGTTGTGTATGCCGCCAAAAGCGGTTTTCTTAAAACACTTTTCGAGCCGCCGGAACGAAGAGCCGGCAGAATGGGCGAAGAGCAGGCGACAGCCGCTATACGGGAGTGCCTTCGCGCCGGCGATTGTCTGTATACCAATGTGGAAAAAGCGTATGACGGACAACGGACGGAATTTGATAATATCATCGTCAACCAATACGGCGTTTTTATCATCGAGGTCAAAAACTATGTTGGACAGCTTTCCGGAAAAGAAGATGACTACGAATGGCAGAAAACCAAAGTTACGGATGCCGGAAATTTGTATATCAAGACCGTCCGCAACCCGATCCGGCAGGTCAAACGGCAAATCTATATTCTATCCAAATATCTGTACTATTACGGCGTGGAGGCGTATGTAAAGGGCTACGTCTTACTGTTGGAAGGCAACAGCCCGGTCGAAAGCGCGTATGTCCTTTCAAGCGTCCATGCCATCGACCGCGCTTTACATACAAAAGGCTATAAAACACTATCCGCGGGAACACTTGAAACCATCAATGAGTTGTTAAAGTAAAACAAGCTGCCCTTGTTCGCCGACACCACTCAACAGCTTTGTTTCGAAAAAGGGAATCCGCTTTTGCCTGTTCGGCAGAAGCGGATTTTTCGTATGCATTTGTGTGTAAAAAGAAAGGTGCATTCGTTATGAAAAGAATAACCGAGAGTCGTATTCACAATTTCCGAGAGTATTTGATCCATGAGGAAAAAAGCAAAGCAACCGTGGAAAAATACGTGCGTGACGTAACAGCCTTTGCCACATGGCTTGGCAGCGCAGCGCTAAATAAAATGAAAGTGTTGGAATACAAAGAGTATTTGTTAGATACCTATGCACCCTCCAGTGTCAATTCCGTGCTGTCCTCCCTAAACGGCTTTTTTGATTTCTGCGAAACCGGCGCTTTCAAAGTAAAAACCTTGAAAATCCAACGCCGCATCTTCTTGCGCAAAGAAAAAGAGCTGACCAAAGCGGAATATGAGCGCTTGCTTTGCGCAGCCAAAGCCGCCGGAAACCGAAAGCTGTATTTGCTCATGCAAACCATCTGTGCCACCGGCATTCGCGTGTCCGAGCTGCGCTTTATCAATATCGAGGCCTTGCGGAGCGGACAGGCAACCATTAACTTAAAAGGCAAGATGCGCGTGATCATGCTGCCGCAGGAGTTATGCAAAATGCTGAAAAAATATGCACAGACGCAGAAAATCCGTTCCGGCAGTATTTTCGTGACCAAAAATGGCCGACCGCTCGACCGAAGCAATATCTGGAAATGCATGAAAGTACTTTGTAAAGCCGCCGGCGTTGACCCGGAAAAAGTCTTTCCGCATAACCTGCGGCACTTGTTTGCCAGAACCTATTATAACAAACGTAAGGATATTGTGCGGTTAGCCGATATCCTCGGCCATTCTTCGGTCAATACCACCCGTATCTATACCATGGACAGCGGCGAAGTGTGTCGGAAACAAATACAAAAACTCGGACTTTTGCGGTGTTGATGGCATAAAAAAGCCACATAATCAGAATTATGTGGTAGAAATCAAATTTATTCCCAAACTTACAGAAAATATTATAACATCAAAAATTCAATTTGTCAACAAGTTTTTGTAAAAAAGTGTAAAATGCCACATAATCAGAATTATGTGGTAGATGTGTATATTTTTCTTTTGCTTACGGAGATATTATATCATCTAAAATCGTAATTGTCAATAATTTAGAAGAAATTTTGGCAATTTTCGTCAATTTGCAGTGATTTTTACAAAACTTACAGACCAATGCTATCTGTGATTTTAACATTGGCCTTGTTTTGTTGTCGTATTTTACACGATTATAGCTTTGAAAAAGCGATTTCAAGAATAACTTGGTATATCTTTTCCTGCCATCGGTCATAAGTCTGCAACATAATTCTGATTATGTTGCAAATATATTTTTTTGCTGCAATTAAAACGGATGTTCAAACGGATTCGGAAGGTGATATATATGAACATTTCTTCCTATGAAACAGTGACCGAAAGTGAACTGCTGGGAAAGGTGTTTCCGTTTTTGGTGGAACGCGGCCTTGAAAATATCACAATTCGCGAACTCTGTAAGGGAACAGGCCTTGTGCAGGGCAGCTTGTATTATTGGTTCGGCGATAAAACAACCATTGTCTGCGAAGCGACCGAATATGGCTTAAAAAAGGTGACCGATGAAATTTTCCGGTATGTTTTTTCAAACCTCGATCATTTGCGTGACTTTTTCGACGGCTGCTTGGACGAGGTCGAAAAGTATACCAAAGAGCTCCGTTTTGTTTATCAAATGGCGGCAAGCCCGCTCTACGGAGAACAGATCCGTTCGACCGGAAATAATTTTAATGCGATTTACGATGCCTATATCCGAAAACTGGCCGAACGTCTGAATTATGACCAACAACGGCTGCGACCGCTTGTTTATCTGTTTATTTCGGCTGTGCTCGATTATGTGATTTGGCAGGAGAGGGAAAAATCCCAAATGCAGTTGGAGTTTATCTATTCCGTCTTGCACGATGCTGTCTGCAGTCAAGAGAAAGGACTTAAAAGCGATCGGTAAATATGTATGGAGATTTTGGAACAGATTCGACGGATTGTCGGCTGTCCGCTCATCAGTGATCTGCGGTATGGCGTATCAAACCGCTTTGCACAATGGATCTTGAAGGATCCGTCGTTTGAAAGCTGTCCGCTTGCGGAGCTTTCGGACGCAGTGAATTATATATTTGGAGAAACGATCCGGTTTGAGAGTAAAGAAGCTGTCCGCGCGTTTCTGAAGGAACGGCTGAAACCGGAAAACACAAACAAAACGCCGGAGCCGCGCAAAAAGCGGTAAGGACGTGAAAGGATGTGAACGGGTTGAAAGGAATAAAGCTGTGCGTCGTGTACGGCAAATGGCGCGACTAATCGAAACTGACCAAACAAAATAAAAAAGAAGATACAGAAAGGAAAACAGAAAAATGAAACGATTTTTAAGCATTTTATTATCCGTGGCAATGGTCATGACAATGATGCCGGTTGCGTTTGCCGAACCTGTGTCGGAGAACGGCGTTGACTTTGCAGCGGAAACCGTTGAAACGGCGGTTGAAGCGGTGCAGGGGACGGCGGCAGAGCTGTCGGCAGCGGATGAAGTTTCGTATTCGAAGGATGGCGGTTCTACGTGGACGAATTCGACGTTGGTTGGGGCTGTTACAGCTATTGGGACTGGTACCGGTACGATTAAGGTGAAAAAAGACGTCACGGTTACGAGTGAATTGAAAATTACCGGTAATGTTACCATAGTTGCCGACGGAAAAGATGTTACAATAAAAAGAGGAAGTGCTATAACCGGTGCACCGGTTATATCTGTTGCAAGCGGAGCAACACTCAACCTCGGAACGGAAACAGCTATGGAAAACACACTGACCATTGACGGCGGTGCAGTATGGAATGGCAATGAAGGGTATCCGAATACGGAAGCAGATCAATGGAGTGACAAGTCTAACAATACCGGCGTGCGTGGAAATTTTGCAATCATTCGTACAGACGGAACTTTCAATATGTATGAAAATGTTATTTTGCAAAATAACCACAATAATACTTCTATTTACGATAATCATAGCGGCGGTGGTGTTGATATAGAGAACACGGGCGTGTTCAATATGTATGGCGGAAAGATATGGAAGTGCTCATCTGCATCACAGGCAGAATGGGGCGGCGGTGTAACAGTTGCAGGTTTGGACCACGAATTAGAGACTCCGGCAACATTTAATATGTACGGCGGAGAGATTTGCTATAATACTGCCGGTATCGGCGGCGGTGTATCTGTAGGCAATCCTAATGGTACTCACAATCATCCGGCTATTTTTAATATGTATAACGGCAACATTCACCACAATAAAGCTGGTAGTATGAATGCGTACAGCGGTGCCGGTGTTTATGTTGCGGATAATGCCGTTTTTACAATGAAAGATGGCAGCATAACGGAAAATACAGCCGAGGCTAAAAACGGGTATGCATTAGGTGGTGGCGTGGAGTCTGTTGGTACATTTAATATGAACGGTGGAACAATCAGCGGAAACACTGCTAATAATGGCGGCGCCGGCATTTTCTTAATGTACAATAACAATGTTGACTGTACAGCAAATATCACAGGTGGAAATATCATTAACAATAACGGTGAAGGTATTTTCATCAATGATACGAAAGCATACCTGAAAATTTCGGGAAATGTTAATATAAGCGGCAACACAACAACCGGAATCTATATTGAAGATGGTGCTGCTCCGATCAATGTGGACGGCGCACTGACTGCTGCAAATGCCATTGATGTGAATTCCGCAGTCACGGACGACGGAACGGTTATCGTAACATTTGCGGATGGCTTAAATGCTTCGGACTACACAAGTGCGTTTAAGCACGCAAGCAAAAATCTGCTTGTTAAAGAGAATGCCCTTGTTATCGGTGTTCAGACATATTCTGTCACCGTAATAGATCCTATATATATGGCTGCAACATATCCGGGAGGAACTGATTCAAAAATAGGTACGATTACAGTAACAGGCGCAAGTGATTTGGCAGCAGTTCCGGAAGGTACGAAATTGACGCTTGCAATCACTGCAGCGGACGACACCAAAGCTAAAAACCACACATTTGTAAAATGGGTTGTCAAAACAGCAGGTGGCGAAGATGTTACTGTTACCGATAACAAATTCACCATGCCCGGCGAAGCAGTAACGGTAACGGCTGAATATGTGCCTGACATTCAAATGACATTCTATGCCGGTCCATCTGCCGATACAACATATGAATGTAAGAATTACACATGGAACGGAGACGGCACTATTACTTACACAATGCCCGGCAACAAAGGAACATTAACAATATCTACACCGAACGGCTTTAAGTTGTGGCAGTATATAGTTGATGACGAAACTAAAACCCCGACCGTTACGGCAAACGATGTCGTTACTGTAACTGTAAATACCAATGAGGGGTATACATTTAACGGTATCAAGAGTGTTACATCGCAGATGGGCAATCTTAACGGCATAATCAATAATTCAGGAACATACACTTTCTCTGTTCCTGTCGGTACATTTAATAATTATAAAGGTACACAAAATGCTTATATCATTCTTGACATAACGACAAATCAGTATAATATAACAAAAAACTACAACACCGATGAGGGTTCGGTTCAAGTTGTATATAGAAGTGATACAAGTACAGAAATATCAAAGGCATATCATGGTTCAACAATCTGGGTTGGTGTGGAACCTAATTCAAACTACAAAGTAAAATCGGTTAAGGTAACGGACAAGAATAATGTAGAAGTAACGCTTGATACAACATATGTAGCTAAGTATAACACATGGGCTTTTACCATGCCTAAGAGTGATGTTACAGTAAGCGTCGAATTCGAACTCGATGCTTGTGCAATCACAACCGATATAAAGAACGGCACAATTTCAGGCATTACAAGCCCTGCTGTTATCGGAAGAAATGTTTCGTTCACGCTTGCACCGACAGACGACACCTATAAGCTTGACAGCTACAAGGTATACAAGACCGACAACGAATCCACAACGGTTGATGTTACCGAATCCAACGGCACATACACCTTCACCATGCCTGACTCCCCGGTCACCGTTTCGGCAACCTTCGTCAAGAAGAAGCACGCCGTTACGGTTGACATTCAAGGCGAAACTGCCGGCGGCACGGTAAGCATTAATAAAAACTCGCCTGTCACGGTCGGTGAAGAAGTTCATGTGACCGTAGATACCAATGCCCACTACGTGCTTGCATCCTTGACGATGAACGACACGGATATTATGTCGTCAAAATCGTTCACCATGCCGAACAAAGCAGTTACCATTAAGGCTGCTTTTGAAAAAACAAAGCATGAACTTGTCTATGTTGAATCACCAGAAAAAGGCAAAATTCAAGGAATTACTCCCAATAAAGCTCTTCCTTGGGGAACAGTCCTTAACTTTACCGTTACACCGAATCCGTATTATGTGATTGATTATGTTGCCGCAAGCATTAATGACGTTCCCACGATAATTAAGCCTGAGGCAGAGGGTAAATACACCTATACTACTACGCCGGCCGATACAACGATTATAGCTTGCTACAAAAAGCAGCAGTTTACCGTAAGGGCTTCCGCAACAACAAACGGAACGATTACACCGGGTGAACCGGCGACGCTTGTTTGGGGCGACGACTTTACAATTAATGTAAAAGCCGATCCGAATTATGAAATTGATACCGTCACGGTTGATGGTGAAAACGTCTCGGTTAATAACCGTGGTGACTACACCTTTGTAATGCCGAAACATGATGTAACCATTTCCGCAACCTTCAAGAAGACCAAGTACATCATCACCGGCGAGGGTGCCAATGTAACCTTCAGCATTCCGACTGACTACGAATGGGGCGATACGGTCGAAATCACCGCAACGCCGGACAAGTGGTACAGCATTAAGAATGTATATGCGAAGGACAACAGCTCTGTTACCGTTACCAAGGTTGACGGCAGAGAAAACACCTACAGTTTCGTAATGCCTACAGGTGATATCACCATTGTTGCAGCAGCCGAAAGACCGAACTTCACGGTTACCTTTGATTCGCAGGGCGGTTCTGCCGTTACTCCTGCAATCGTTGCAAACGGTGCAGCACTCACAAAGCCCGCCGCACCTTCTTGGGCAGGCAGAGGCTTTGCCGGTTGGTATACCGATGCAGCTTGCACGCAGAAATACGACTTCACAAAGCATGTGACCGGTGACCTCACCTTGTATGCTCGTTGGTTCTTGTGGGGCGATGTGAATGGGGATGGTAAAGCGGATACGTATGATGCTTTGTTGATACGCCGTTGCCGTGTTGGTCTTTCCGATTACAGTTTGATGACCAACAGAATGGCTGGCCTTGTCAACGGTGTTGGTAATCGTGCTCCGGATACAATGGATGCTCTTTCAATTCAGAGATGTCGTACCGGCCTTATCAGCCGATACGCTGTTGAAGATAGTGCGGCTGGCTATGAATTCGATTTGGAAAACAACACTTACATTGCCAAGTCCTAACAAACCGGATTAACCATGAGGATTTTCCGATACGGCGGAAAGCATATGAGCCACTGCCGGAAACCGTATCGGAATTTTGCTTGTGTTTAATTATAAAATAATAGGAGGAAGAATACTTATGAATTTCAAAAAAATTCTTGCATCAGCATTATCTGTTGCCGCCATTGCGACCGGCGTTGCACTTACAGCTTTTGCTGCTGCGGATCTAGAATTAGTTGCTTCTAAAAGTGAAGTTGTAGCCGGTGATACGTTTACTGTCTCACTTCCAATTGAAGCAACTGCAAATGTTGGCGCAGCAGAAGTTCTGTTGAATTATAATGGCGCAGCATTTATTTGCGAAGACATTACAACTGAATTCGGGGATATTATTCCAAACGCAGAAGCAAATCCGGCTTCTATGTCTATTTCTGATACAAAGGCTTTGAAAAAATCCGGAAAACTGTTTGTTGCCACTTTCAAAGTAAAAGATGATGCAACTGGTGGTTCCAAAGAGTTTTCGATTGCAAAGGACGTAGCAGGCCATCCGTTTTTTGTAAAAGATGTTCTTGGAAATCAAGTTACCTCTGAAACAATTAATAATGTTTCCGTCCTGGTCAAAGCACCTGAAAAGCTCGATGCTCCGGTTGTTACTATCGACGCAGAGACTAAAACAGCTTCTTGGGCAAATGTTACAAATGCCGCTGACTACAATGTCGTTCTCAAAAAAGGCGAGGTTGTGCTCTATGACAATAATCAGGGAAAAGTTGCAGAAGGCAGCAACACCTTCAACTTTGCTAAATTCGTAACCGAAACCGGCACGTATAAAGTCATTGTTACGGCAAATCAGAACGGTTCGCTGTATCTTGCTTCGAACCCCGGTGAAGCTTCGCATGAGTACATTGTGAACGCTGTACTTTCCATCACTAAAAAAGACTATGTAACCGGTTCGAACGGCTTTGATGTTGTCATCACGCCGAACGGCAACACCTTTACCGGTGTTGAAGGTCTTACCAAAGACACCGAATACACTGTCAACGGCAACGTTGTTCACATCGAAGAATCTTACCTTGCAACCCTCATGGCTGAAACGACTCTTACCTTTAACTTTGACAACGGTACCAACCCGACTTTAACGGTAAATGTTGCAAAGGCTGCAACCGGCGCAACCCTCATTTTAGCTGAAAGAGCTGTTACGGACAAGTACTTTGACGGTAGTAAAAATGACGTTGATATCAAGGCAAACGACGGCTCGAACGAAGGTCTTATCGTTGTTGCCGATCCGGAGGCTCCGGTAACCAACTTCTTGGGCGTTCAGTTCACTATCAGCAACAATGCAGATGTTGGTTATGATTCCGTAGATTACGAAATCGTTCCGGTTGACGGATTTGCACTTCTTTACGACGAAGCTACCGGTCTTTATGAAATTAACGTAAAGCCGGTGGACGGCGTAAGACCGGCTGTCAGCGAAGCAGCTGCAGGCAAGGGTATTGTTATCGGTAAGCTCGTTTACAACGGCGGTTACGGTAAAGGCACCATCTCGGCTGAAAACGTCATGCTGACGGTTGAGAAATCGGATAATACTTACAAAGAAATTTCCGCTACCAATGCAGGCTTTGAATTTAAGTATGACATTCCCGAACCGGCTAAGAACCTCACGGTTGTTGTAGACCTCAGCAAGCACTATGCCAAGGTTGACAATGTCAAGGCTTACCAGAACATGAAGCTTCGTGTTTACAGCGCAAGACTCGGCTTTATCGACTTTGACCTCGGTACTGACTCTGTGGCTTACAGCGAAAAGAACGGCACTCTTCAGACAACTGGTGAAGTGACCATTGTTTCCGATGACGTGACGAAGACCTACACCTTAGAGCTTAAGAACCTCCCGGCATTTGACAAGTACACCGTATTTGTCAGCGGCGACGGTTACAGAGATGCGAAGGTTCAGTTTGACCTCAACGAAAACACCACTGTAAACTTCTGGAACAATGCCAATGACAGTGCAATCGCTGAAATTTCGAAAGAAACCAGCGGTATTGTCAAGACAGCCAAGAAGAACTTCCTTGCCGGCGATATCATCATGAACGGCGTCATCGATATCTATGACCTGTCCGCTGTATCGTCTTACTATGGCAAGAGCAATCTGACTGCCGGCGATAAGGACTTCATCCAGTACGACTTGAACCGTGACGGTAAAGTCAACCTTGATGATATTTCCATCCTTCTTGCAGGTTGGGCTGAATAATCCATTGCCTTTCTAAGGCTCAATTTTGTGGCTCCGTATCGGGAGGAGCAATCCTCCCGATATGAAATTGATCTCTCGTATGATACGCTCTAACAGGAGGTATATCTTTTGAAGACAGCAAAAAGACTGACACGGGTTCTGTTATCCGTGCTTTTAATGCTTTTGTGCGTACAAGCGGTTTATGCCGCCGAAAACACCATGCAGGTTGTTTTTGAAGACGTAACAGACAGTGTCGACACCTTAATGGGTGAGGCAAAGATAAAAATCAGTATCAAGGAAACCGGCGGCGATATTTCCGCCTCTCAACTAAAATTCGTTTTTTCGGGTAATGGCAAATACAAATCCATTGCCTATTCGGACACCATCAATCAGCTTGTGGAAAAGGCGACCGGCAAACAGCCGTTCTTTATTCAGCCGATCGATGCCAAGACAGCCAATGCCTCGAAAAGCTTTGATATTGCTTTTACGGGTGCAAACAAATACTCTCTGCCCGTTTCGGCAAGCGGAACGGAAATTGCAGTTGTGACCTTTGAGGGAGAACCCGATGAGGAAATCACGCTTGCCACAGGTGACTTGGAAAATTCTTACTGCGTCATTGCTCCGAACATCATCGAACCGAAGAATTATGTTGCCGAAGAAAACAGCATTACGGTAAAGTGCAGCAAATCCGAACAAACCGGTGTGAAGCTGACGGCAAACATTAAGTTAAGTGAGCTTGAAGCCAGCGGCGGTTTTGCCGATGATTCCGGCATCAGCCTGAAGCTTACCAATCACAAGAACAATCAGGTCAGAACCTTCAAGCTTTCCGAAGCAAACAAAATTGATGCAGTTACTTATAAATTTGAAATTGCTCAGCTTACGACCGGCAAATATGACATTGCTTTGGTCGCAGACGGCTTTGTTTCAAAACCGCTTGAAAATGTCAATTTGTTTGAAAACAAAACCGTTACGCTTACCTCCGATAACTTCTATGCCGGCGATGTCAATGCTGACGGGAAATTGACGCTTTTGGACTATAACCGTTTTGTTTCGTTGTATCATGCGTCATCTTCTGCGTTTGACGGTGTGGACTATAACCGCGATAG
>URCT01000042.1 GCA_900546385.1 uncultured Eubacteriales bacterium
TGCGTTTTTCTATAAACGGGGCGTTTACTTGTTAATAATTGAAATATATAATAATATTATGGAACATTTCAATCAGATTGTTCGTCTTAACAGCAAACACATTCGACAGCCTATAGGTTCGAACTTCGGGAGGTACGCCTGCTATCAAAATGAAAGAAACAAAACTCCTAAAAAAAGAAAAAAAGCCGAAAATCAAAAAGCCGCGCGTGGACGAAACGCTCAGCAAACGTGGCCGCAGAGAGCTGCGCAAAGCTAAAGCCGTTTCTGCCGCCTTTCTTGCGCCCAGTCTTATCGGCGTTTTGGTTTTCTTTATTCTGCCGTTTATCGTCATCATTTATTATTCCCTCATCAACAACCCGGTGCAGAGGGAATTTGTCGGGCTTGACAACTTTATCAAGCTGTTTCAGAACTATTCCTTCAAAACGGCGGCCTACAATACCTTACGGTTTTCACTTGTCAGCGTGCCGCTTGCCGTGATTTTATCGCTGCTGTTAGCGATGGGATTAAACTGCAAGATTCCGATGCAAAGCAAGCTTCGCTCGTTCTTCTTATCGCCGATGATGGTGCCGGTCGCATCGATCGTCCTCATTTGGCAGGTTTTGTTCCACTACAACGGCACGGTCAACGGATTCCTCGCCCAATTCGGCATCGAGAAAATCGACTGGATGAAATCGCCGGAGGGCATTTGGGTGGTTGTACTGCTGTTTTTGTGGAAAAACTTGGGCTACAACATGATTTTGTTCTTGGCGGCTCTTAACAACATTCCGAACGACATTTTAGAGGTCGCGCGTGTGGAGGGAGCCGGACCGATCCGGCAGTTTTTCAGCATCAAGCTGCGATATCTGTCCTCGACCATTTTGTTTGTGGCGATCATGTCGCTCATCAACTCGTTCAAAATCTTCCGCGAAGTGTACTTATTATCCGGCGATGTGCCGTATGAAAGCCTCTATATGCTGCAGCATTACATGAACAACACCTTCGCAAGCTTGGATTACCAAAAGCTGTCCGCCGCCGCCATCATCATGGCCATCGTCATGGTGCTTATCATCGGCGTCCTGTTCTTTGCGGACGACAAATACGGAAAGGATGTGGAGGAATGAGCGAGAGAAAGCATATGCTGCGCAAAAAGGTTACGGCATGGCTTGCGGCACTGTTGCTGCTGTTCATTGCCTTTGCGTTCCTTGCACCGACGATTTTGACCATATCCGGTTCGTTTTTCACGCAGGCAGAGCTAAGCTCCAACTACGGCAAAATCTTCTCGGGTGCCGGCAGCGGCAACTCGTATATCGCCGAACAGACGACCTTGAAATTCATCCCGGATAAGGTTTCGTTTAAGCAGTATGCAACGGTGCTGTTTTTGAGTCCCGAATACTTGTTCAAATTCTGGAACTCGGTGAAATACACCGTGCCGATTATGGCCTTTCAGACCATCGTTGCCTGCCTTGCCGCGTATGGACTTACGCGCTACCGTTCCAAGGGACGGGAACTTATCCTATTTATCTACATCATTCTGATGTTAATGCCGTATCAGGTAACGCTTGTGCCAAACCGTTTGGTGGCGGAATGGTTACATATTTACGGAACGTCGTGGGCGGTGATACTGCCGGGCATCTTCTCACCGTTTGCGGTGTTTTTGCTCACCAAAGCTATGCGGCGCGTGCCGATGGCGGTCATCGAAGCGGCGCGGCTCGACGGCTGCAGCGAATGGCAGATTTTCTTCAAGATCTACCTGCCGCTATGTAAAAACATCATTTATTCCGTCATGATTTTGGTCTTTATCGACTATTGGAACATGGTGGAACAGCCGCTCATCCTTTTGGGCAGCGAACATGAGGATTTGTATCCGCTTTCGATCTTCCTCTCCAAAATCAATGGCGGAGAGGTCGGCATTGCCTTTGCCGTGGCGGTTATTTATATGATCCCGACGCTTCTCATCTTCCTTTACGGAGAACAGTATTTGGTGGAAGGCATCGCCAACTCCGGAAGCGTGAAGGGTTAAACGAATTTATGAAACCGGCGGATTCCTCACATGACCGCCGTAGGAGGATACTATGGGAGAAAAAAAGATTAAACGCGAATGGGTCAAAACCTTTGCCATCATTTTCTTGGCGATACTTTTGGTGCTGACCTTCTTTTCGAACACGATTATGAACATGACCTTGCCGGAGGTTTCGACCGAATACATCCAGTACGGAACCATCAAAACGCAGGTGCGCGGCTCGGGCACGATTACCGCGTCCGACAACTACAGCGTCACCATCCCGACCACGCGCGAGATTGTGAAGGTTGCCGTCAGCAAGGGCACGCAGGTCAATAAGGGCGATGTGCTGTTCTTCCTTGCCGAAGGCGACAGCGACGAATTGGAAGCGGCAAAAACCAATTATGACAACTTAAACTTTGAATATGCCAAGATGCTTCTTGACGCTTCCGGCAGCTCTGATTTTGCCGACAAGCGCCTTGCCATTGAGCAGCAGCAAGAGGATTTGAACGACGCCAAGACAAAGCTTGCCAACCTTTCTTCGACGCAAAGTGCCATCGAAGCGGCAAAGCTTGACGTTCGTGCCGCCGAAAAGGCCGTTACCCAAAAGCAGAACGAAATTTCCGAATTGGAGAGCGAAAAAACTGCCATCGGTTATACGCCGACCGAAGACGAGGTGCTGACCGGCAAAGACAGCAGCGTATCGTATGAACAATATGCAAGCGCCACCAAGCAGCTGGATGAAGCCGAGAAAAAGATCGAAACCGCCAAAGCCAACCTGACGAAGATGCAGGCCAATCAAAGCACCGCCAAAAACGCTTACGACAAGACCAAACGCGAATACGATGAAATAAACGCCAAAATTGAAACGCCGCTTGCAACGCTGGAAAAGGAGATCGAAACCTCCGACCGCAACATCGAATCGCTCGATAACGATTTGAAATATCTGAAGCAGGATTTCTACAACACCACCTCCAACAAAGCGCTGGAAAAAGCGTATGACGATTATAAGGATGAGAAGGAAAAATACCGCAAGGCCAAGAGAAAGCTCGACAATCTCCGTTCGAGCGGCACGGCCACCGAAGCGGAAATCGCTGCCGCACAAAGAGAATATCAGGCAGCCATGGAACGTTTGGAAAGTGCCTACGATGTCTATGAAGGCATTCTGACCAACGAGAAAAACAACACCGAAGCCATCGAAAAGAGCCTTGCCGCCAAGGAAACCGAACTGAAATACGCGCTCAAAGACAACACCGACTTAAAGGCAAAGCTTGAAGAAACCAAAGCCCTCGACACCCAGTTAAAGAGTAAAAAGACCGAGCTTGACAAGGTGGAAACCACCTATAACAACGCAACCGACAAGGTCAATGTCGCGCAGACCACCTATGACAACGCCGTCGCCGACAAAGAAACGCTTTCCAAGAGCTTGGAAAAGGTGCGCAATGGCTATAAGTACGTCAAAGTCAAGGATTACGAAAAGCGCATTGATACGGCGAAAACCGAACTCGACACCTTAAATAACGAGCTTGAGAACGCCAAAGAAAAGCTTTCCGACCTGCAGGCGCAGGGCACGGACAGCGAAGACAGCTTAAAAGAACGCATCAAGACGTTGGAACGGCAGATCATCACCTCGACGAGTGAGCTTGAACAGAGCATTGCCGATGCCGGTGAAAAGAACAAAGAAAAGGCGTTGGAGCTTGAAAAGAAGAAGAAAGAAATCGACAAGGCTGCCAAGGAAATCACCAAGCTGGAACAAAAATACACGTCTACCGAGGTGCTTGCGCCCGTGTCCGGCGTGATTGATTCGATAAGTGTCACGACCGGTCAGAAGACCCAGCCGGATACGACACTGTGCGAAATTTCTCTTGCCGAAAAAGGCTATAAGATGACCATGACGGTCACGCAAGAGCAGGCAGCAAAGCTCCGTATGGGTTCGGCTGCGGAAATCACCAGCTACATTCCTTACGGCTCAACCATGACGGCGACTCTTGCCGCTATCAAGAACGATACCGCCAACCCCGGCAGTCGGCAGAAGATTCTCGAATTCAGCATAGAAGGCGACGTTACGCCGGGCGATACCATTTCGGTTGCCGTCGGCGACAAGAACGCAAGCTACGACAGCACCGTCCCGAACACGGCCATCCGCGAGGACAGCGACGGCAAGTACATCCTGATTGTCGAATCCCAGGCAACGCCGATCTCGACACGCTATAAGGCAAAACGCGTGGCTGTCAACGTCCTTGCAAGCGATGATACCCGTTCGGCCATCTCCGGCGACTTCCAAAGCTATTCGTATGTCATTGCTACATCCTCCAAACCGATTAACAGCGGAGAGCAGGTGAAGCTGATTGAAAACTAAGGCACACCTGATTCATCGGATTGTTACACTGTTTTTGGCGGCTGCCGCGCTCGGCATCGGCATTGCCATGAACGTGTACATGAATTCGTTCGACCACGAGCAGGTCGCAAAAAAATTCTCGAACGGTACGCGCTTTGCGCAGATCACGGTTTTTGCACCGGACACGGCAGGTCTTACCGTCGATAAAATCATGTACTTCCGGTATAAGCTTGAAACAAAGCTGACCGAAAAGTCGATAACGCCTCCCAACGACGGCGCAAGACTGTATGCCGACGCGTTCAGCTCGTATGTTGACGCTTCGCTTGCCTCGAAGGGCTCACGCACGTCAAATGTCAAGCTTGCTTATGTCGGCGGCGACTATTCGCTGTTCTACAAGGCTTACCGCGATATGCCGAACGTGGGAAATGACATTAACCATGACCGCATTCTGCTGTCACGCTCGGCGGCGTGGCAGCTGTACGGCGGCGAAGCGCTGTACGACTATCCGGTCAAGATAGGACCTGCGACCTTTTACGTCAGCGGCGTGTATCCCGATTATAAGGAATCTGCGTACATCAAGGATTTCTATGGCGATAAACCGGCTGCTGCGGCGGACATCAAGTCGGACGCGGGCATCAACATCACCTGCTACGATCTGATTATGGTCGATCCGGTCAAAAACTTTGCGGTCGATACCGTCAAGGAATGCTTAGACCTTCCCGAAGGCACATACCTGCTTGTCGAGAATTCCAAGCGGTTCTCACTCGGAAACCTTTTTAAGACCGTTCCGAAGCTTGTCAACGCCGACGAACCGCTCCCGACCGGCGTGAATATCACGCCCGAGGAAATGGCGGCACGACACGCCGAGAAGGTGCTTGCCGTGATGCTTGTCGTGTTCCTTGTGGTGGCGGTGTATCCGGCCATTTGGGCACTAATTCTGTTATACCGCTTGATCCGCCTTATCAAAAAGTGGTTTGACAAGCTCATCGTGAACAAAATCAAAGACAAACTCTCTTATTCATAATCTCGGGCAAAACAAAAAAACATAAACCGAAACGGGAACTCCGTTTCAAACAAAGAAAGGAAATGGTATTCAACATGAAGAAAAGACTCCTCAGCCTTGCACTTGCCGCCGTTATGGCGTTCTCGTCGCTGGCGCTTACCGCCTGCAAGCCGAGTTCAAGCGTGGACGGCAAGCCCGGAAAAGGCGCACTCACCACAAGAGATCTCACCAATATTTACAAGGCGGATTCCATCAGCACGGTGGGCACAATCTTTGAGAATCTTCAAATCAATCAAGTCTACAAAATGAATGACGGCAAGCTGCTTGTCTGCGGCTATACCACCGACACCTACGAGGATAAATATTACATCACCGACCTCGATTTCAAGAACGCTTCCGAAATGACCATCAAAAAGGCCGAGGGACAGAATACCGAGACCTATATCCAAAACGTGGCGGTAAGTCCTACCGACGGCTCTATCTGGTATGTGAAGAATGTTTATAGCTATACCGACGCTGACAGCGATCAGCCGGTCCCCGAACCGGATCACACCGTACCCGGAACGATTGTTGACGACGGAGCTATTATCGGCGGCGTTTTTCAGGGCGATGCAACGGTGGATTCCTCCTTTAGCGGCGGCGGATATACCGAAAACACAAATTCCTATTACCTTGTCAAGGTGGACGCCGATGGCAACATCGTTTCGGAAACGGATATTTCCGCCGACCTTATGGTGACCGACGAAAGCGGCAACAGTTATCAGTCCACGCCTAACAATTTGGTGTTCAGCGGTGGCAAGCTCTTATTCTGCGTTGAAACAACCATCAAGGTTTTCAATACCGATACCGTCACCAAGGAAAGCGAATCCAAGGTGACCGACCAATATATTGACAACCTGTATGTCGGTGCGTCCGGCACGGTTTACTATATCGTTTGGGGCGACGGCGGGCAAGAGCTGTTCAAATTCGACCCGAACACCGGCAAGAGCGAAAAGACCGAATTTACCGGCATTGAGCAGCTGTATAACTACCAGTTTTCACCCGGCTCGAACGGCTATGAATTCACGCTGACTAGCGAAAGCGGCGTTTTCGGTTATAATCCCGGCGATAACGCTCCGACCGAGCTTTGCAGCTACACCAATTCCGACATCGATATGACAAGCGGCAACGCAAGCTCTCCGATCTTCTTGGACGATGGCCGAATCCTTCTTTGCTTCTACGATTACGAATCCAGTCAGAACGACATTCTCATGCTTTCCAAGGTCGATCCGTCCACCGTCAAGGAAAAGTATGTCATCACGGTCGGCGGCCGTTATATCGATTATCAGATCAAGAGAGCACTGTTGAAATTCAACCGCACCAGCGATGAGTATAAAGTTGTATTCAAGGATTATTCCAAGTATGACAACGAATCCAACAATTATAACGGTGCATATGAAGCCCTCGACAAGGATATCCTTTCCAAGAACGACGCACCGGATATCATTTTTGTCGATTCCTACGGCATGGATTACAAGAGTTACATTTCCAAGGGCGTTTTTGCCAACCTTGAAAAATTCATGGAAGCCGATGAATCCTTCAACAAAGACGATTACCTTGCAAACGTTTTCGAAGCCTCGAAAATCAACGGACATTTGTATACGATTGTCCCGACGGTCAACTTTATGACGCTTGCCGGAAAGAAGTCCGTCTTCGGAGACAGAACGCACTGGACCATGAAGGAATTCCTCGAAATGCACCGTTCTCTCGGCGAGGGCGAGCAGATGCTTTCCGAAGCTACCCGTGACAGTTACGGCTCGACCATGCTCATGATTGCCGAAAATGAGTTCATCGACGAAAACGGCAACTGCTCCTTTGACAACGACAATTTCAAGGATATCCTCGCTTATATAAAGGATCTTCCTGCCGATTACAAGGCTTACCAGGACAAGTGGCAGGACAACGACAACTATTGGAACGAACAGCAGCTTTCGTACAGCAAGGGCACAACCAAGCTGTATACGGCGTATATTTACAACTTCGATATGATTCCGGAGCTTGAAAACTATATGGGCGAGGAAGTGTCGCTGATCGGCTTCCCGACAGCTTCCGAAGACGCGTCGGGCGTGATCATTCAGCCGAATGCCGAGCTTGCCGTCAATGCCAATTCCAAGGTGACGGCCGGCTGCTGGGAGGTTCTGAAATATTTGCTTTCCGACGAATATCAAAATCAGTTCTCCGGCGACAGAAGCGGCAATTCGGGTCGCTACGGCGGCGGTTCCTATACGTTCCCGATCAAAAAGAGCATTATTGAAAAGAAGATGAAGAACGATCTTTTACCGCAATACTATACGGAGTATGACGAAAACGGCAACGAAACGCAGGTCGAACAGCCGCGTTACACCTGGGTCGGCGATACGAGAGTGGAAAAACGCAAGAGCACCGAGGAGGACGTTGCGCGTCTGTATGAGATGGTGAACAGCGCAAACTTCTTTGCGCGGGAGAATAAGGACGTCAACGAAATCATCTTAAACGAGGCCGCACCGTACTTCGACAACCAGAAGTCGGTGGACGAGGTTGTAGGCATTATCAATAGCCGCGTGCGCCTGTATGTAAGCCAACAGAAATAAAAACGCGGAATACGTAAAAAATACCGACCGGTATATCGGACAGATGTACCGGTCGGTTCCTTTGTTTTGTGAATGTTTCGCCTTTGTTTATCCGTGCATTTCTTCAATGTGATAAATATAGTCCAGCGTTTTGAGAGCTTCGATGATTTCCTTGTGCGTTTTGTATTTTTTCAGCTCCGCGCTGTCGATGGAAATGGCGATGGAATACACGCTGAGACCCGAATTGACATACGCCGGATTGGATTCGATATCGTCGATGAAAAGTCCTAAGCGGCGGATAACCGTAACGAAATCCTGCAAATATTCGCTGCTCTTTAATTCCAAATGCACTTCAAAGTGGTTGGAACGGTTTTTGAGATAGGTCTCAAACGCCGGAAACAGCGACAGACAGCACAAAAGCGCGGCAAACGACACAAGCGTCACGGTATAAAGCCCGGCACCGGCGGTAAGACCGATGATGCCGGTCGCCCAAAGTCCCATGGAGGTGGTTAAGCCTTTGATTTGGTTGCGAGAGCTGAATAACATGGAATTAACGCTGATGATGGCGGCGGCAATGACGGTGGAAGCGGAAATGATGTACAGCTCATCGCCTTTGGCGGATAAATAAATGTCAAGAAGCATCGCGACCGTTGACGCAAGCGACACCAAGATAAACGTGCGAAGACCGGCCGAATGCCGCTTGCTGGAACGCTCACAGCCGATGACGGCGGCTAAAGCAACCGAAAGCAGAATGCGGAAAATGACCGCTGCTGCGCCGATTTCAACCGACCATGCGCCAAGTCTTGTTGCAATGGGATCCATAAAAACATAACCTCTCTTTCTTTCGCTTTGCCTTTACCAGCGTCCGGCTTGCCGTTTGCGTTGCGGAAAGGCGGCGTTGTACTGTTCCTCTGCGGCACTTGTAAAGGCTTTTTCCTCCTCGGAATCGAGGTGCGGCGGCAACTCCTCTTGAATTTTCTGAATGCGCTCGATTAGCAGCTCCAGCTGTGTTTTCGGCACGCCGTTTTCTGCGGTTTCCTCGTCGAGCGGCACGATATCCTCAAGCTTTGTGGAGTAGGATTTGGATAAGTACAGTGACAATTTCGCGCAGGGCGGTCCGATTAACTCATACAGAACGCTTGACGCGAGAATGACCGTCTCCAGTGCCGCACCGTGTGTGCCGCCAAGCGTCCGCGCACCGAGCGCGGCAAGCCCGATGGCAACGCCTGCCTGCGGAATGAGCGCAAGACCCAAATAGTTTCGCACCTCTTTGGACTTCTTCACGGCGATACAGCCGAAGAAAGCACCGGCATATTTGCCGAGGATGCGCGTTAAAAAGTAGGCAACGCCGATCACGGCAAGCGGAACGGTTCCGACTGCATCGGATGGGTTGAACAATGCACCTAAGTCAAAGCTGAGTCCCGACCGGACAAAGAACAGAAGCAATAACGGCGGACTGAAATAGTTGAGCTGCTTGAACAGTTTGTCGTCGTTTGTCACGTTGATGTAAACCGTGCCCATGGACATACAGCCGAGTAACGGTGACACATCAAACAGCGCGCAAATGCCGCAAAAGCCGAATAGCAGTGCGATCGAGACGATCAGGCGGTTATCCGTGCTGTGCTTATATAACGACAGCTTCATGATGAATCCGAACACACAGCCAAGAAGCAAAACGCCGAGGTTGACCGCAATCGGTTTTATCACGCTCATGATATGGAACGCCGCTTCCGAAACCGACGATACGGCAAGCGAAATGCATAGCCCATACGCCACAAGCGCGACAATATCGTCGAGTGCCACGACCTGCAAAAGCGTGTTGACAAAATCGCCCTTTGCGCCGGTCTGCCGGATGGTCATCACGGTGGAAGCCGGTGCGGTTGCCGAAGCAAGTGCCGCCAAAACGAGCGAGAACGCAAGGTTGACACCGAGAAGAAAATACGTGACCGCAAACACCAAAAGCGACGCCATTAACGCCTCTGCCACTGTGATGACAACGACCTTTAGGCCGTTCTTTTTGAGGGTGTCGAGCTTAAAATATTCGCCGGTGCTGAAGGCGATAAACGCAAGCGCAATGTCGGCAAGGAACGACATCCCGTCGATGACGGTTTTCGGCACAAGATTTAAGCAATACGGCCCGATGAGGATGCCGGCTAAGATATAGGCCGTGACGTTCGGCAGTTTTAGGCGTTTGGTGATGCGTGTCAGCAAAAAGCCGAACAACAGCATAAAAGCAACCGAAATGATGACCGTCGCCACGCCCGACGCGGATTGGATGTGCTTTGACAGGTTTTCGAGCATTCTTTGACTCCTTTACAGAATTGTTTTTGGAGATTTAACAAAAAAACGCCTCGCAGGGCTTGAAAAATCATACTCTATATGATACACTATTTATGCATAAAGTCAAGTTATATTTTTTTAGAGTTACATAAATTTACGGAATGGAGACGCTATGTTAGACATTAAGCTTGCGACGCTGTTGACGGTTGCAAAAGAGAAAAATTTTACCAAGGCCGCCGAAAAGCTGTCGCTTACGCAGCCGGCGGTCAGCCACCATATCGGGCAGTTAGAGGACGAACTCGGCACGCGCATTTTTGTGCGCGCCAAAACGGGCTTGCGCCTGACGCCGGAGGGCGAAATCGTGCTTCGCTATGCCGAACGCTTGCGGTCGCTTTACGACAAAATGTTAGAGGAATTGAACGACAGCGAACGCCATATGACAAAGATCCGCGTCGGCATTACACACACGGCGGAAAGCAACTTGATCACCGAAATTCTTGCCAAATACGGTGCCCAAGAAGATAACATTACGATAACGGTTATTACGGATACCATAAAACATCTTTATACTATGCTTGCCGCCTATCAGCTCGATTTGGCGTTTATCGAAGGAAAACCGAGCGATTCCGCCTTCCATCACATCCTTCTCGACACGGATTATCTTGCCTGTGTGCTGCCCGTGACACATCCGCTTGCCGCGCATTCGATGGTTTCGCTTGCCGAATTAAAAAACGAGCAAATGATCTTGCGGCTGCCATCCTCCGGCACGCGCCGCCTGTTTGAAGCGGCACTTCTCAGCATCAACGAATCCATTCATTCCTTTAATATTGCCATGGAGGTCGATAACATCGCAACGATCAAGGATTTGATCCGCAAGGAGCTTGGCGTTTCGATTTTACCGAAAAGCGCGTGCATGGACGAACTAAAAAAAGGCAAGCTTGCCGTGCTGCCGATTGAAAACTTGAGTATGCCGCGCGAAATGAACATCGTGTATAACCGTGATTTTTCACACACCGAAATCTTGCACGATCTTGTCAAGCTGTACCGCGAGGAAGAACGCAAGGCGAACGCTTGAAAGCGAAGACAAAACAAAAGGAGCTGCCGCAGCAGTTCCTTTTTTGTGTTTATTGAGTCGGTTTTTTGCGCTTATTGAGTTGGTTTTTCACGTTTTTTGCCGTGTTTTTTTCGCTTTGCCTTGTATTCGTCCAAATAGCCGTAGTATATCAGCGCGCCGACCTCGGTGTTTTTTTCATCCGCAACCTTGCTTAATTTGCGGTATTGCAGCGGCGTGCAATAGGCCAGCCGCTTGAAAAAACGGTAGAAATACGTCTTTTCAAGGCCGATGATGCTGCCGATCTTTTCAATCGGGATATCGGTTTCCTTTAGCAGACGTACTGCATGGTTGAAGCGATATTGCTCCACCAAATCCGAAAAGCCGCTTCCGGTGTGTTTTATAAGAATGCGGTGTATCTGCGCCGGAGAATAGCCGAATTTGTGACTGATCTCACCGAGCGTAATGGTGCTGTAATTGTCGCGGATATAATTGGAAATCTGCGCGATTTTATCCTGATACGAGGTGTTTCCGCTGCCGATGACCGATAAGGCTTCGTCGGCTTCGGCTAACAAAAGTAACAGCAAGAATTCCTCAAACCGGCGTTTTAACAGCTGGATCAACAGGGAGGAGGTCTGGCGCGTTTGCTTTAGCGAACGGATGGCAGCGACAATCTCTTCGTTTTTGTCTACATTTAGTATTGCATAATGCTTTTGCTCAACCACGGCGGCAAGCAAGGCCGACGGCGAGGACGCGCACAAGTCTTTTTTGAGGTCGGCAAAGTAGATTTTGTCCACCAAAATGTTGAAGCCGACGCAATTGGCGGGCGGATAAATGGAATGGAACACATCCGGATGCAGCAGAACGAATTCGTTTTGGTGGATGCTGTAAAACTGATCTTCAATGTATTCGTATAACGTTCCAGCAAGTACCAGATTGAATTCATAGTAATCGTGCTTGTGCATACCGACGAGAACATCCTCCGACAGCGGCGTGACGACGATCTTGCGGTCGGCGGAGGTGCGGCTCAAATCAAACCAAAAGGTCCGCTCGGCGTTTTGTTCATGCAGCTTTTCGGCATATTCGGTCATTAGCTCACGAATGACCGGTTCGGAGCTTTCATGAACCCATTTTTGCTCAATATGGTCATATACGATTTTGGTCGGCATGGCAGAAGCTCCTTTGGCGTTTTTTTCATTGTATCACCTTATGGGAAAAATGTCAACCGCAGGAAGAACCGAAAACGGCTTTTTTGAAAAATGACGATGGATGTAAGTTTTTCGTGGAATGGTGCAAGTTTTGTATATTGAAAAATCGGTGGGTTTCTGTTATTCTTATGGTGTAAAATAAACAGGAAGTCTGCTTCAAACAGTCGTTTTGTATCGCAGAATTACCGAAAAAAGCTTAAAACACGAAAAAGGAGACTTAGGTATGCT
The DNA here is from genome assembly GCA_900546385.1 of uncultured Eubacteriales bacterium. GTDB lineage: Bacteria > Bacillota > Clostridia > Oscillospirales > CAG-382 > UMGS882. Next base: position 12,675 of record URCT01000042.1, read on the forward strand.
CAAAAAACTGTTGATCGCCTTACTTGCCGTCGGCACGCTGACGCTCGGCGCATCCGCCGCATTTGTCAAGACCGAAACCTATGCGGACGGCACGTTTCACGACATTCCGAGCACCGAATGGTATGCCGCAGAGGTGGCAGGTGCGTATGAACTCGGCCTTATGAACGGCGTCGGCGCGAATCTGTTCGACCCGAACGGCTCAGTCACTGTCGCAGAGGCCATCACCATGGCCGCACGCGCACACGCGCTGTATTTAAACGAAACCATTCCGGATGCTTCCGGCGAATGGTATGCCAAATATGTTTCTTATGCCAAGACTGCCGGAATTATCGCGGATGAATTCACCGCCGCCGATTTTGACCGTCCGGCAACCCGAAGCGAGGTAGCCGAGCTGTTCCGCAAGGCAATGTCTGCGGATTGGTTTACGGCTGTTAACACGGTTTCCGCTATTCCCGACGTTCCCGAAGATGCGTCCTTCCGCGACGGCTTGCTTCTTTTGTACAATGCCGGTGTCGTTATGGGCAGCGATTCGTTCGGCACGTTCAATCCCGATGCAAATATTATCCGTGCTGAAGCGGCGGCTATCATCAACCGTGTGGCACTTCCCGAAAAACGGCTTCACAAGACGCTTGACAAGGTTTCGTATTCCGACGCGTATCTGCTCGCGCAGAGCACGACCATGTCCGGCAGCAAGGAAGGCATTGCCTCTGGGTGGCTGCTCGATAACCGCGGCGGCACGCCCCGAAAGACGCTTGCCGAGGAAGGCTATTCGTCGCTGTTCGACAAGGATACCGAAGCCGGAACGGCGTATATCCGCGAATTCAACAAATTCTCGACCGGAAAGGTCACGCTGGATACCGCGTTTTCCGCCAAGGGCGAAGGCGTGTATCTCGAATACCGCAATGACAGCGGCGATGCGGTCTACCGTGCCGAGATAAAGGATAACGCATGGCAGTTATTAAATGCCGACGGCAGTTATACCAAACTGTGCGACCTCGGCGATACGGTCAATTTTACGTTCTATGTAACGGTTGACCTTGACAATCTGCGCAGCAATACAATTATCAATAAAAAAGACTGCGGCACTTATCCACTTTCGGTTTCGGCGGACAAGGCGAATATCTTAAACTTCCGCTTTGCCACGACCGAAAAGAGCACCGGCATGTTAACGCCCGGCAAGACCGAAATGTTTGTTAACTACGCGGTTTACGACAACTTTGATTACGATGAGCAGGATGCGCTTCCGTTCGATTGGACGGGCGACGCGGTCGCCAAGGATTATGCCTTGCTGCTTGAAAAAGGTACAGCCGGCAAGTATTTCGGTGCGGTCAGCGGAACTGTCGTTGCCGAATTTGAAATGTTTCTCCCGAAGAATGAAAATGTCACCTATACGCTCACGCACGACGGCGAAGCAGTGGCGGCATTCGAAGCCAAGGACGGCGTTTTCACCGTTAACGGCACGACGGTCTATACCGACGCGGTTGCAAATCTTTGGTATCGTCTGCGTTTCGAGCTTGACACATCAAGCAAGACCGTGCTTGTCAAGGTCAACGGAAGAAAGACCGAGACGGTTCCGTTTGCATCAAAAGCCTCAAGCGTCAGCGCGCTGTCTTTCGAAAATAAGTCGGAAACGGGAATTTATCTCGATAAAGTGCGCGTTTACCGCACCTTTGAGCATGCCGATTATGTCCCGGTGCCTGTCAAGCCGGCCGGAGAGGACAAATATATTGTCGGTTTAAATGTCTGCCCGTTGTGGCAGAACGGCAAGCATATGGGCTGGTCGTGCATTACGCCGTTTGACGATATCAAGCCGGTGCTCGGCTATTACGACGAGGGCAGACCCGAAACGGCAGACTGGGAAATCAAGTACCTTGTCGAACATGGCGTGGATTTCCAGGCGTTCTGCGTGTTCTTCACCAAAAAGAACGGCTCCGTGTGTCTTGACAACGACGGCTATCCGCATTTATACGAAGGCTTCATGAACGCAAAATATGCGGATATGACCAAGTTCTGCGCCATTCTCGAAACGGCAAACGCGGCCTCCGCGTCAACTCTTGAAGAGTGGAAGAACGCGTATGTGCCGTATATCATCGAAAATCTCATCAAGGACGAACGGTATGTCGTCATCGACAACAAGCCGCTTATCATGGTGTTCGGTTCGGGTACGATCAAGAAGCGCGCCGGCGGCGTGGAGCAGGCAAGAGCTATGTTTGACTACCTCGAAGAGGAAGTCAAAAAGCTCGGCTATGACGGCGTGCTCTTCTTAGGCTCGGTCGGTCCGGGCTCGAATGTCGACGAATATGCCGCTCTCGGTTATGACGGCAATTTTGCTTACAACTGGGGCACAAACGGCTACAAGCTTGACGAAAACAAGAAGTGGAACCTGAATTATGCCGATAACGCCGAAAGCACAGGCGTTTACAATATTCCGACGGTTTCGGTCGGCTTCAACAACGTAGGCTGGGCGCGTGTACGCTATCCGATGGCCGGTATGAGCGATTTCAAATCGGCTCTTGCCTGGGTGCGTGACGAATATCTGCCGAAGTATGCGAAAGAGAGCTGGCAGAAGAATTTCATGATGCTCTCGACCTGGAACGAGTACGGCGAAGGCACGTTTATGATGCCGACGACCGACGAAAAGGGCTTCGGCTATCTCGACGCCGTTCGCGAGGTGTTTACCGGCGAAAAGGCAAACGCTTCTGTCAATACCGTTCCGACCGACGCACAAAAAGAACGTATCAACCACCTTTATCCGCAATACAGACGGTTATTACGTCGCGAGGGCTACGATGTGGCGCTCGATACGGAATCCGATCCGCTTATCGCGGCTGCTTCTGTTGATTTTGCTGCGGCAAAGGCCTCTGATTATGTCACCTTCAATATCCGTGACGGTGTTATCGGGGCAGACGGCTTTACGGGCATCTCTTCCAACAACGACCCGATGATCACGCTTTCGACGATTGGTGAGCTGAACTTGGATACAAGGGATATCATTGCCATTCGTCTGACGGCAAAAATGCCTAAGGACAGTGTGGTTCAGCTGTTTTTCCGCACAAGCGAAGCCGGTAATCTCTCGGAGGATAAAGCCTTTGTTCTGAAAGCAACCTCCGATGAAACCGAAACCTTCCTTATCGATCCGACCAAAAAGGCAACCTGGAAAGGCATGCTTACCGGAATGCGTCTTGACCCGTGTGCGACGGAGGATACGACGTTTACCGTAACGTCTATTGAGCTTTTGCAGCGCGATGCAATAAACAGCGTGATCGGCACCAAGGGCATCGAGATTAACGGCTTTAAAAAAGAGCTGCCGTTTGCGGCGGAAAAAACGGCAGACGGCGACCGTCTTGTTCCGTTTGACCCGACTATCGGCCTTGATTTTGCTCTCGGCGCGTTCCACGAATGGAATAAGGACAAAGGCGTTCTGACCTTGAACTTCAAGAAGCACACAGTTGTCTTTACGGTCGGCAGCGATTCGTATACCGTAGACGGTGCTTCGAAAAAGCTCTCACAGCCGATCAAAGCAACCGACGGACTGCCCATGATTCCGATGAAAACGCTTTGCGATATCCTTGGCTATACCTATTCGGTCAACGAAGCCGGCGATGTGGTCCTTGTTACGCCGGATAAGGCATACTTTGACGAAATTGAAAAATCGCGCGTGGACGGCTCTTGGGAATTCAACGTTTCGGGCGATTCTGAGGGCTGGACAAGCGGCGATATGAGCTTGTTAGCCGATGACGGCTACTTGTCCTGCGAATCGGCTTCGGCACATTCCGATCCGACTCTTAAACAAAAAAATGCTGTTAATCTCGTTGCAGGCAAATATAACAAGTTCGAGGTGCGCGTTCGCTACAGCTACACCTCCGAGAAACTCCAGACACTCACCATGTACTTTTCTACCGACAATTCGCCGGGAATGAGCGAACATAAGGCGATCCATGTAAGGCTCAAGACCAAGGACACCGGCGGAGAATGGGAAACCTATACGGTTGATCTTGCCACCTGCGAGGAATGGAAGAATACCATCACAGCTCTGCGTTTTGACCCGTTCAATGCCTACGGTCATATGGATATTGACTACATCCGCTTTATTGAAAATCCGGATTATGACGAAGCATCCGCCGAAAAAGAACGCGAAGCTGAGCTTGCCGCCGAAAAGGAAAAGCACAAGGAGTTATTTGGCATTATCAACGGCGACGCGGAAGGCAGCGGAACCGGCTTTGTCAAGGACAACGGATCGCTTGAAATTGTCGAAGACCCGACAAACCCCGATAATCATTGCTATCTTGCTTTACCGAATACGGATAAGGAAAAATGGCTTTATACCGTTCATAAAATGCATTACACGCCGGGAGCAACATATACTTTTTCCGCGGATGTAATGTTGGCAGCACACGGTACGGATGTCAACCCGCCTTCGGGATTGTCAGCCACTGTATTAGCGAACGCCAGATACGCAGATACGGTCTATGACCATGTGGTCGGACGCTGTGAAGGTGTTGTAGCCGGTGCGTGGAAGCATTGGACTTTCACTTTCACTGTTGCTGAGGACAGTGCCGGACGTAACGGAGATTATTTCTGTTTCTACTCCGATCCGATCGACGGAAAAGGCATTGGCTACTATTTTGACAACGTTGTCATTACCGAGCAAATGCCCGAAGATTAACAAAATATCCGGTTCTTTCAAATAAGAGCCGGATGGTCATACAAAATGGGTGAAAATTAGCCCATCTCTCCTTTTTTTGGCAATCTCCGAAGGTGTATGCTTTTGGAGATTGCCGTGCCGCTTTTGTTGAAAGGATATTATGCTATGAGAGCTATCAGAAAAGAACAATTAGAATTTTTGAAATGGGAAATGGGCGTGTTCTTTCATTTTGGAATACGAACCTTTTTTGAGGGCCACCAGGATTGGGATATGCGGGAAATGCCGCTGGATCGGTTTAACCCGGTCAAACTTGACTGTGAGAAGTGGATAAAAACTGTTAAAGAGGGCGGCGCAAGGTATGCCATTTTAGTATGCAAGCATCATGACGGCTTTGCAAACTGGCCGTCTGCATATACGGAATACTCCGTGAAAAACACACCGTGGAAAGACGGCAAAGGCGATGTTGTGCGCGATTTTACAAACGCATGCAGAAAATATGACATCAAGGTCGGTCTGTATTATTCGCCGGCACAATTCGGCTCTGCAAAAATGAATGCGAAGGAATATGACGATTACTTTATCAATCAGATAAGCGAGCTGCTTACAAACTACGGCAAGATAGACTATCTTTGGTTTGACGGCTGCGGCAGCGAGAACCATGAATATGACACCGTGAGAATAACGAAAGAAATCAGACATATGCAGCCGGACATTCTCATATTCAATATGTGGGATCCCGACACGCGCTGGGTAGGAAATGAATCGGGAATTGCTCCTATGCCAAACTACACAATTCAAAAGGATCTGGATTCCATTCGGACGGAGGATAAGGATGTTTTGGAGGACGAGCGTTTTCTCCCGGCTGAGTGTGACTGCCGTATGCGGCTTACCAACTGGTTCTTCAGCGAAAATGATTTTGACACGATAAAAAGCGTCGATGAGCTTATGGGGCTTTATTATTATTCTGTCGGAAGAGGCTCCAATCTTCTTTTGAATCTCTGCCCAGACAGAAGAGGCTTAATTCCCGGAACGGACGCCGAAAGATTTATTGAGTTCGGCAATAAAATCAAAGAAGTCTTTTCAAACAGCCTTGCCGGCATGAAAGAAACCACAAAGGAAAATAACACATATACGACTGAGCTTGCTGCGCATACGCTTGTGAACACGGTGGTTATCGAAGAAGATATTTCGGACGGAGAAAAGGCAGACGAATTTTCCGTATATGTGTATCCGTATCCGTATGGAAAGCGTGTGCTTGTGTTTAAGGGGTATACGATAGGCCATAAGCGGATATGCTCATTTCCCACCATACGTACACAGAAGATCGATATCGTGATAGATAAGGCAAATGCTCCTTGTGAGCTTGACGATATTCGATTATATTATGTGAAATAAAGTACATTATTGCAAAAGGGCGGACAATTTTGTCCGCCCTTTTGCATGCTGTAAATGTGGTATTGCAGCGTGCTTCGATCTGTTCATGCTTAATGTTCCTTGCCTTAAAGCTTGGACAATAAACATACCGTCTCGACTGTTGTTTCAGTTTCCAAGGGAAGTTCTTTCACTTCCTCGCCATCAA
>URCT01000043.1 GCA_900546385.1 uncultured Eubacteriales bacterium
TTACAGCCTGCGGAGCGGTTGCCGGAATAACGTTTGCGGAAAGCTGTACCGACGCGTCAGCCTCTGTGATTTCCGTTACGGTATCTTCGGCAAATTCCACACCTTGCAAAACCATCGTATAGTGTGTTCTGTCGTTGCGTGTAAGGCGAATATTCACCTGATCGAAAATCAATTTGGCGATTCTGTCCATACCGAGGTCGCCCGGATGGTTCTTAACGCCGTCGATCGCGTCTTTAAGGGAAGCGTCGTCCCATGCCATGTTTTCGCGAGAATGCAAGGTGTGAACAAGTGCCAGACCGACATTCAGCTCACCGGCAGCCTCGGTCATACCGACGACTTTCTCATAGCCGCCCCAAAAAGGCGTGCTCACAACAATAACGGCATTCGGAGCGGCTTGACGAAAAGCATTCACCAAGCATTTGACTGCGTGCTTATACGTTTCCGACGTCGGACCGGAGCTCACGTTTTCGCCCATCTGAATGGAAATAATGTCCGGCTTGGCGGTTGTTACATCTTTGACATATACCGGAATCATATCCATATAGTCTTTGGTGATGTCATTCTTCGGAATCGCGCGTTCAAAGGCGGCAATGGAAGTGCCGAACTCCACGGAGGTGCTCATGGCGCCGAATTTTTCGTTCATGCAGAACTGCAAACGGTGAACATAGTCTTTTTCGGGAGAGGTCGCCGCCATGCCGCAGTCACGATTCCAGCCGATACTCGGCGCAGACGCATGGTTTGCGATGGAATTGCCGAAAATAAGCAGCTTGTAATCATTGACTGCCATGCGTTCCGGCTGGCCGGATATGACAACGGTTGCCGAAAGCGGCTCCTCAACACCGTCAATCATCGCGGTCACGGTTATGGAGCCGTTCATCATGCCGGTAAGGGTAAGAGAACCGTCCTCGTTATGGTCAAGCTTGGCATTGACGGTGTCGGTCACAAAGACCGCGTGTGTGATTTCTTTTCCGTCAGCATAGCGGACATACGGGTAAACGGTCACCTGACCGTTGTTTTCGGTAATTTCGGTTGCTGTGGTATATAATCGGAGCTTTTCGATTTTTTTCTGTTCCGAAAACTCGACTTTATCACAAAGGAAAATGTCTGCAATTACCGCCGAGCCGATCCCTTTGGCAGCAATCATAAAGGTCGCTGCGTTGCCGTCGTAAAGGGGTTCTTCGCTCATATCGGCAACAAAATACGTATATTCGCTGTCCGAAGCAGAGAGGGTTTGCGTGTCCACGGTTTTGTCGCCGCTGTAACCGGGATGCGAAATGGTTGCATAATAAACGCAAAAGCCGGGAATAACAGAGCCTGTTTTCGCCTTGATAACAAGCTTGTTGTAAATGCCAGTATTTAACGGTTTGGCAGGAGCTGTCAGATCCAACGCGCCTTGGGCACTGTCCCCGGCACGGGTAATGGTTACGGTTCCGTCCGGATTCACGGTTTTGGAGGTGTTGCCCCAGGCTTTGTATTGAGCGTCGGAATAATGGTACTCACTTGCCGGAACATCGGCAGAGGCTTCATAAAATGTGGCTAAACGGATTTCCTCGATTTCAAGTGTGCCGCTGCCGGTAAGCCGAAGCATGCAGGTCTGATAGCTTCCTGTCCAGCAATCGTTTGAGGACAGAAACACAGCGTATTCCCTGAACACGTCGGCGTTTGTATCCAGCGGCAGAGCAACGGTTCTGCTTTCTTCGGTTCCGGAATTATCCGAAGTCGTAAACGTGAACAAAAGGCTGTCGACATTGCCGCGGCTTCGCGCTTTGACAATCAAATAACGGTGTGATTTGGTGTCAAGACTTAAAGCGGGATGATACAGATAGGCGTCATCGGCTTTTTCGGCTGCTGTCGCAAGGAGCATTCCGTTTTTGTACGTGACGGAACAGCCTTCGTTTGCCGCAAGCCACACCTGCGAAGAAGCCTCCTCAAAGTCCCACAGATACGTTGTCGGTTCCGGGAGCTCCGGGTCTTTTTCCCAAACGGCATATAACGCGACGTCCTCATGGTGCAAGTTAACGGCCGTTACAGCTTCTCCGCTTGGCGTTGTTGCCCACCCCTTGAAAAAATAACCGAAGCGTTTGGCGTTGTAAGCTTGATTGACCGCATAATCCGAACGAATACGTCCGTTTTCATCAAAAAGAAAATACTCGGTCGCAATGACCTCCTCCGTGCCGTCATTGGCAAAATAGGTTGCTTTATAGGACGGAATATAGAGCACTTCATCCAGCCAATAGTTCGTTGTGCCGGCAGATTTGAGAATTTTCCATTGGAGGCTGATATCCGTCACGTCTGCCGGATCAACGGTGCTTGTGCCGGGAATGGTTGCCTTGGCGAAATCGACCAAAGAAGAAAACTGCTTCCATGGCTTGTCAACAAGATACGCCTCCGGCGTTGCGGCAATGCTGCCGCCCTTCATCACCCAAATGTTAGCGGCGTCCGGGCAGGCTTCGCCGGCCTCCGGCGTATATGTCTTTTTATACATAAAGCTTACATAGACCGGTCTTTCGGCTTCGCTTTTTTGAGGGAGTGAATATACAAGCGACGGATATGCATCGTTTTTATCCGGCAAGGTCGATGTCATATGTAACACCTTGTTCGACCCGTTGACGGCATCCTTTGCCGGATTGTCGGCAACAGCTGCCGTACCGTTCATGCAGTTTGCCGTGAGAACGCCTGCAAAAGCGTCTGCTTCTTCCGCTGTTTCAAAGCCATAGGGCTTGTCGGTGCCGGTGAGCATATTCAGGCCCGGCAAAACACCGGCATTTTCGGCTGCTGCCTGCGTGCTTGCGCTGTTTTCGATCGGCGCCGAAAAAGCCGTTCCGCCAAAAGCAAAACAAAGCGCAAAAAGGACACACAGCGTTTTGAGAAAATACGTATGTTTCATGATGTCGTTCCTTTCTATAAAAAGCTTATAGACAAGCTAATCCAGCTTTATTTTAACAATTGCTTTTTTCAGCTTGTCCGTCGTCCGCCCGAAGCCTCCCGGCAGATGTGCATCCTCCGGAAAAACGATGCAGAATTCGCCTTCCTTCAACAGGAGCTTGTCCATACCGCCTTTCAGCAAAATATAGTCCTTTTCACTGTTATAGTCCGTTGTCGGCGTTAAGGAGCTCACATCTGCATAGCCGAAGCCTTCTTCTCCGCAGAGCACATAGTGAATGTCCAAATATTCGCGATGCGCTTCCAATTCCGATTCTTCTTGATTTTTATCGGTTTTGACAGCAACAATACTGCCGGAAAAGCCGTCAAATGAAAAGCTTTGCGGCTTGGTGCTTTTGTCAAGCGTTCTCAAAAAGGCAAAGGCTTCTTTCAAATGCCTGTGCAGGCAAAAATATTTATCCGAGTTGTTTATGTGGGATACGATCATGTTTTTAATCTCCTGTCAGTAAAAAGCGTTTTTGCTGTGACCGGACGGATAGCTTCCGCCGGAAATATTACGAAACATTCACCTGCCGGAATTGTCGAAATTTTGCAAACCCGGCAGGTTTTTGGATAAGGCTAATACAAGTCTTCCATGTTAATACCGAATCCCGGTATCCCAATCGGATATTTCGGCTTTGGCGTGAAAATGCCCGATGCGAAGTTCTCCGTCCTTCTCAAAAAGCACGGTTATGTGATTGAAGCCGTCTGTGTTTTTGCGGCAGGTTTGAATCTGTTTGCCGTCAACCGATAAGCGTATTTCGGTTTCGTCCCATTCGATAAGCCATTCGCCGACAGCATTCGGAGATAGCCGTGTGTACGGTTCGCCAACGACGTCTTTGTAGGCTCCGTTCTTGTTTTCGGGAATAAAATTCAGCCTGTCAAGATAACAGTCGGACAGCAAAATGCTTGTGCCTTGCGGCAATATCCCGGAGACGGCAAGCTTGATGCTGCCCTTTTTGGCATAGGGAAAGTTGATAATGGCGTGTGCAATTTCATTTGTGTTTTTAAGCACAATTCCGGCAGACGTTTTCTCGCTGTCGCTGATCCATTCCGCCCAATTGTCCTTAACCTCCGTCTCCTCCAAAAACGCCGGATTCATCCGTACCAGATATCCCTGCAAAGCCTTCCAGGACGAGCCGCATTTGCCGAAAACATCAAAGTGCCACAAAAGAACCTCGTTTTCGCTGTAATTGCTTGCTGTCGGGTAGGCATTGTGAATGCAGTCTTGGTCGCCGACCACTTTTTTAACGATGATCCGGGCGCCGTGGATCGATTTTAAGCCGTCCGAAGAAACGGCAGCGTGCATGCATTGTCTTGCAAGACTGTACCGAACGTCTGCCATAGGATGTCCGAGCCCGTCGTTCCAGGTCAACAAAATCCGACCATCCGGAAGTTTTAACAGGTTGGCAGGTGCATTGCAGGACGGCAGATTGGTCGGCTTGGCTTTGCTCCAGCTTTCTCCGGAATCATAGGATACGGCATACCAAAGCCGAAACAGCACCGTTCGGATAAGCATGACAAGCACACCCGGCTGCACCTCGGCAACCACCGGCTCCACGGCGCCCGATTCGGCGGAGGTTTCTTCGCTGCTTACGGAAACGTCGTTGGAGGCTTCCCAAGAAACGCCGTGATCGTCCGACCATATGGTTCCCGAAACAAAATTATCTCCCGTAAAGGTGGAAAACGGAACAACTAACCGTCCGGCTTCGGTTTCAATGATATTGTTGAGCGAACCGGTGTAACGGTACAACGCCGCTATATCGGAATACAGCGGATTTTCGCCGCGATAGCTGTCGAAACGGACATAGGCAATGTGCCCTTCAAGCTTTTTGGGATTGTCATGAGGAGCGTCGGTTGTTGCTTCTGCAAAAACGTGCAGCCTTCCGTCTCGGTCAATTTTCCAGCCCAAAAGAAGATACGAGGTGTCATAATCCGGCCATTCATAGAGAAAATACGGCTTTTCCCACGTTTTTCCGTCATCTTCGGAGATGCGCCCGAAAACAAACTGCGAACAGGGTCCGGCGTTGTAAATGCCGTCCGGCTTGCCGACCGCCATGAGTGTGAAGAGCCTGCCGTCGGACAACTTTTCTCCCCATTGCATATGCGTAAACGAATCGGTTGAAAGCTGTGTGCTGTGTAAATGCTTGCATTCTTTCATTTTGGTTATTTCCTTTCTATAATTGTGCTATTTTGCTGTTTGTCAGCAACGTACAGCGTGTGCTTCTTGGCGGTCTGCGGCGCGGCAAAAGCGGTAATAGAACAGTCCGCAAATCGTTTGTGCTACCCCGGCAGCCAGCATCAAAAGAAAGGCCGTCAGGCGTCCGTCGAAATTTTCCAGCACAAGACCTGTGAACCAGCTTGAAATTGCCGTGCCGAGCATGGTTTCCATCATGCGCAGAGCGGTGCAGCCGCCGGCAATGGAATAGGGGATAAGTCGCGCAAATAATACCGGAATCGTGCCGTTTACAATAACGTAGGCAATCTGTATCACCACAAACAGCACCGTGAAGCTTCTCCAGCTGCCGACAAGCACAGAGGCTGAGCCGAGAACCAACATAACAAGGCTTGCCGAAAGGCAAAGACGGCTGAGCTTAGACGCTTTTCCGGCAAACGAATAGATAAAGTTGCCGACCACCGAACCGAGCGACGTCAGACTCACAAGAAGCGATAATCCGACCGAATCAAGGCAAAACAGCTTGGATGCCATAACCGTCAGGCTTATTATCACCCCGGAGGAGAGCCCGCGCAAAAAGTTTGCAGGAGCGAGCCGCAGAACATTTCTTTCCGAAAACAGTGCACGAACGCTGACAGACGCTTGATTTTCGGCATTCCAAAGCGCTTTCAGCCGGAAGTCCAGAAGGGATACGGCCAATGCAAACAGTGCACATACGGCATACATCAACCGCATACCGGTCAGATACCCGGCTAAGCTGAGAAAGCCCGGAAGGCCGACGCTCACTGCAATGACGAACAGATTGGAAACAAAGCCGGATCTGCCCAAAAGCTTTCCGTAATCCTCCATATGAATGATAAGATACGGAATTTTATAGGCTAAGATTGTTTTGAATCCGAAGGCTGCGTAATACACAATAACAAGACCGGCAAGAATCGGAAAGACGATTTGCTCCTCTGCGGAGCCAACGCACAGAAATAAGAGTATCGAAAAAAAGAACAGACTTATCGGAAGGTCGCACAGGGCCATTGCCCGAATCGGTTTTTTCAGCCGATCGCACAGGATAAGTCCCAGTCCCATGGAAAGCGTTTGCGTGGCATAGCCGATTCCGGAAAGCGTTCCGATTTTATCGGCGGTGCAGCCGATGTACAGCAGCAGTCCCTGCCAAAGCGCTCCGCCGACAAATAAATAGGTAAAGCAGTTCAACACTTCCGCTGCTATATATTTCACTTTGTTTTTCCGAACTCCGTGCCGTTCTGCCGCTTCTGAAAAGGCGTCGGACGGCGTGTTTTTGGCGGCTTGCGGCTCTGCGGCGCTTCTTTTGACAGGTATCATGTGCATATATCCTTTTTCAAATTGACATCGTTATTTTTATATGTTATTATATAGCAAACAAAGGACAAAGTAAATAAACAACACGGACGTATATCGAAGAAGATGTCTTGACTTTTAATTGACTTGTATCGGACAATCCTGTATAATTACTGTAAGACAAACGAAAGCCCGCCAAAAGCCGCAGCTTCTGCCGCATATAAAGTCCAAGTTTTTAATACGGAGGTCACCTATGAACAATGTGCAGAACATTCCGGTTGAAATCGGAGATATGCGAGTTGTTTTTTCAGGGCGTTTGCCGCTGCGGGATGTATTTAAGGATGAAGGCTCCTATATACATTCCCATACCTGCTTTGAATTGCATTGCATAATTTCCGGAAGCTTCAGCCTGGTATCCGGAAAGACTTGGACGCTCAACCCGGGCGATATCGTTTTGATACCGCCTGGTGTTGTCCATGCGACCTCGAAAAACCGTCATCGGCGGTTGGTTATGACAATGGCGATCAGCCGGAACGAAAACAGCGGCGGCAGATTTTCGGAATACGATTATTATGCTTCCTTGCTCAGCACCTTGACCGAGCCGCACATTTTTCGTTCTCCGGTTGCCGCAGAGTGTTTTGAACGCCTTGCTGCGCTGTATGACAATGAGACCTCGCTTCACAAGCGGAAGATTTTTCTTTCCATGCTGTTTCTCCAAATAGCGGAGAGCATCCGCTCTCTCAAGGAACCGCCCATTGACAAGCAAATGGAAAAGGCGGCAATGAGTGACGAAGAACGCAGGTTAATGATTGAGAACCATATCGGCAACTTTTACGCCGTACCGGATTCGATCAACGCCTTGTGTGAGCAGCTCGGGCTTTGCAGACGGCAGGTCGATCGCATTGTCCGGCGTTTGTTCGGCGAAAGCTATTATTCGCTTGTCAAGCACCAGAAAATGGATATGGCGGAACTGCTTATCCGACAAAGCGCTCTTTCGTTTGACGAAATCGCACGGCAGATGGGATACGAGTCGTATGCCGGGTTCTATCTTGCGGTAAAACAGTATTTCGGCATCTCACCGGAAGAGCTTCGAAACAAGGAGGAGTATCGTTGAACTATTTTGACATTGATGCGCATCCGCCGACGGAAAAAAATATGCGTCCAGACTTCTTTCAGAAAGTATCCGAGCTCGGTGTATCGCATATTTGCGGAACCTTCGCTGTAAAGGAAACGCCGGATGAAAAGACGGCAGCCTTATTAAACAAAGCCGCCAAGCGGCTTTCCGTGACCGAAGCGCGGTATCTTCCGGCCTTTTGGGGCTTTCCCGGACTGTTAGAAAAATCCGGCACGGCAAAAATGCTTTATGTGGATGCCGGGATGGGGCAGGGACGCGATGAGGTGCTTCGCTATGCAGAGCAATCGAAAAAACCTGTTTTTCTGTGTCACGAAACACCGGAAAGCACCCGGGAAATTTTGGAGAAGTTTCCGAAAGCTTCCGTTATTGCCGGCGGACAGGGCGCAAGCGGATTTGAACCGTTGCAGACAGTGTCAATGTTAAATGCATTTCCGAATTTTTATCTGAATCTTTCGGCAGGAATCTGGACGGTAAACTACGTGTTGCATGAATTGATCAAAAAAATGCCGGTAAGGCAGCTGCTGTACGGCTCGGGTTTTCCTTATACCAATCCGGCGTCAAGGCTTGCCGCTGTAAAATGGGAATTGCGTGATACGGATGTTTCCTCGTGTGAACACGTGTTTTATCAAAATGCCCGCGCACTTCTCGGAGAGGACGTTCTATGAATATCATCGATTTTCACTGTCATCCGGGATATGATTTTTACCGTTCGGTTCACGGCATCGATATTGATAACGACCGCTTTTTTTCGGATTTGTCCGAATGCGGCATAGAAAAATGCTGCGGAAGCGTTATTGATGAAGGTATGTGCGCAAGACCGATCGAGGAATATGAAACGCTTGTTCCGGCATTAAACGACCGTGCGATAAAAATTGCCCTCTCCTCGGGCGGCAGATATATTCCCGGCATTCATATCCATCCGATGTTTGTTGAAATGTCCTGCCGTGAAATCGAACGGTGTCATAAACGCGGCGTAAAGCTTATCGGTGAGCTTGTGCCGTATATGATGGGCTACCAAAGCTGCTCCGGAAGGAATTTTTTGGAAATTATGGATTGTGCGGCATCGTATTCCATGGTTGTCAACATTCATCCGACAACCATTCCGGATATGGTTGCCTTGTCGGAAGCAATGCCTCGCTTAAAGCTGGTTTGGGCACACTTTTCGGGATACGGCGGCCTGCAGGCGCACATAGATATGCTGAAAAAGTACCGAAATGTCTGTTTTGATATCTCGGCACACGGCACGGACACGGTCGGCACCTTGCGCGGCGCCATTGATCGCGTCGGATACGATAAGCTGCTTTTCGGCACGGATTATCCCGGCATCGGCCCGGCAACGGATATTGCCGCCGTGATGTTCGAAGACTTGTCCGACGAAGAAAGAGAGGCGATTTTTTACAAAAACGCCAAACGCCTTTTAGAACTGTGACCGCTCACCCTTTCACAAAGCAACGCACAAGAAGTATAAAAATAAAAGTCAATAGAAGGAGAAACTTCAACATGATGAAAAAAGCAAAAGTCTTTCTGTGTTCTCTGCTCGTGCTGTGCGCCGTCTTTTTCTGCATGACGGCTCTTGCGGCGGAGGACATCGTTTTCAGCTTCGAAAACGATGCCTCTCTTGCCGGATGGTCAACGTCCTATCTGCGCTATAACTTTGATCCCGGCTGTTTTTATGGGTATGCCTTTGAAAAATCGGCAAACCTTTCCGACCCGATGTTTATCAGCCCGATCCTCGATATCAACGCGGAGGATTATCGTTATGTAGTCGTCAATATGCGCTTTTCCATCGACGCCGCATGGAGCCGGACCGGCACGGTCTTTTTCCTTGTTCCGGACGGCACATGGAACGGCAATATGGCGGTCGGCAGCGAACGTTATGCGAACGGCACCTTGGCTTCACCGACAAACGTGGTGTTCGACATGGCCAAAAGCAAAGACTGGAAAGGGACGATCAAACAAATTCGACTGGATCCGTTTGAAGCGCCGGGGACAATTGAGCTGTATTCCATTACCCTTACGAACACGCGTCCGGCTGATGATTCCGTAAAGGACGCCAAAGAAAACACACCGAAAAAGGAAATCGGCGTTTTCCTTACGCCGAACACCTACGCGGATAATTTTTCCGATGTTCCGGAAACCGAATGGTATGCTTCCGAAATTGAAAGTGCCTATGAGTTAGGCTTTGTCAACGGCAAGGCCGATACGCTTTTCGCTCCGGAGGACGGCATGACGATTGCCGAGGCCATCACGCTTGCGGCAAGAACCAACAATGCCTATGGCAGCGGCGATTACGGTTTCACCGCCGCAGACGGCGAAGAATGGTATATGCCCTACGTAAAGTATGCCGTTGAAAATAAGATTATCGATCCGCAGGATTATACCGATTATAACGCTTCGGCTACACGCGGACAAATGGCAAAAATTTTTGCAAATGCGCTTCCGGCGTCGGAATATGCTGCCGTCAACACCGTCGGTAGGATTCCGGATGTTGCGCAAAGCTCCCCGTACTATGCCGCCGTGTTAAAATTGTTCAATGCCGGTATTGTCATGGGCAACGATGCTTACGGCACATTTTATCCCGAAAGCAGCATTAAGCGTTGTGAAGCGGCGGCGATTATCAATCGTATTGCCTTCAAGGACAAACGCATAAAGAAAAATCTGCTGACAACCGTTCCGGCATTAAACAACGATGCCTTTACCATGTCGAGTGAAGCGAAATGCTTCATAGACGACAAAGTGTTCCGTCATCAGCATATGGACGGCGTTCCCGGCGGCTGGGATGCGGTTCGCGTTCTGACCGCTCCCGAAAAATTCAGCCGTGCAAGCTACGTATTGGTGGATAATTCCGATCAATATGAGGCGTATTATACCCGTAAATTCATGCCTGTAAGCGACGGCGTGCTGGATCTTGATTTTGGCGTCAATATCTACGGAAATAACGGCGCATACCTTTTGTTCTCCGACGAAAACGGGAAACCGGTCATGGAGATCCTTCTTGACCACGGGAACTATACGGTTCTTTCACCGGACGGCAGCTATACCGATACCGGTGCGGTGTATACCTCAAACGCCGTATATTTCGATATTCGTGTAAACCTTGACAACAAAACCTTTGATTTTGGTTTAGACGGCAATTATATCGGAACCTATCCGCTTGCAAACGATAACGCCATTGCCGCTCTGCATTGCGGCATTACCAAGGCGGGCACCTTAACCGTTGCACCGCAATATGCCTGCCTTTATCATAACTACTTGTTATACGAAAGATTTGTTAATGCTCCGGCAAGCACTTTACCATACGACGTTGCACTGCTTGCCGACGGAGGACGCGTTTCGAAAGAAAACCTTTACACCGAAAGAAGCGGCGGCGGAACGGTTGCCTTAAATTCAAATGCCGCCGGTAAAACCGGGATCGCTTCACATTTTAAAAAGGCAAGCGGCACGGTGGTTTTCGAAAGCTATATTCTTCTTCCGAACGAGATAAACGGCGCAGAGATTGCTTTAACAAGCGGCGATTCGACTGTTTTCAGCCTTGTTACAAGAGATGGAAGCTTTCTTGCTCCTGACGGAAGCGTTGTTACCTATGTAACGGAAAATCTTTGGACAATTGTCCGTTTTGAAGCGGACACGGTCACCGGCAAAGCACTGGTTAAGATCAACGGCAAACCGGTCGGAACATATGCCTTTGCCGCTGCCGCCGCTTTTCTTGACGGCTATCGCTTCACGTTCGCGCCGCGTACCGAGGCTGTTATGTACGTTGATACGATCTCGGCCTTTATCAAGCTCCCGTATCCGGAAGATTATGTTCCGGAGCCGAAGATTCCCGAATCCGATTATTTTATCGGCATAAATGTATGCCCGCTGTGGCGTGAAGGCACGCACTACGGCTGGGAGGAAATCACGGCATATCCTGAAATCACGCCGGTTTTGGGCTACTATGACGAAGGCTCGCCGGAGGTTTCCGACTGGGAAATCAAAATGATGGCAGAGCATGGCATTGACTACGAAATTTTCTGCTGGTATCCCAACGGCAATGATACAAAGCCTATCCAAAGCACTGCCATGAATCAGGCGATTATCGACGGCTATTTCAATGCTCGTTACAGTGATAAGCTGAAATTTGCCATTATGTGGGAAAATTCGTCGGTAAACGGTCTTTCCTTTGAGGATTTCAAGAAGTATACCGTTCCGTATTGGATGGAGTACTTCTTTAAGGATGAGCGGTATGTAAAAATCGACAATAAACCGCTGTTAACCGTCTGGCAGCTGGATAATAAATTCAAGGATGTTTCTGCCAAGGAAGCCTTTGATTATGTCCGCGAAGAGTGCCGCAAGGCAGGCTTTGACGGCTGCGAAATTCTTCTTTACAGCGGAAACTCCGATCCGGCATTCGAAGAAAGCATGAAGGCAAACGGAATCGACGGACTGCTTGCGTATCATTGGGGTACGGACGGTTCAAACGCAGCCGCTCAAGAAAAGCACCTAACGGCATACAGTGCGCTTGACTATACCGTTCCAACCATCAGTGTCGGCTTTGACTATGTCGGATGGGGCAGAAGCGAACGGAGAAACGGCCTTCTTGACCCGAAGGATTACCCGGCCATGACCGAAATCGTCAAAAAGGCACTTGCCGAACGTCAGAAGACCGGCGGCAAATACGCCAACATGGTCAACATTTCCACTTGGAACGAATACGGCGAGGGCACGTATGTCATGCCGACCGAGCGTTTCGGCTTCGGCTATCTCGATGCCATCCGCGCGGCATTTACCAAGACCGGTACGGCAATACACAGTGATTTGACGCTGAGTGCTTCGCAAAGACAGCGAATCAATTATTTGTTCGGACAGGACAGACAGCTTCTCCGCCCGCAGATGCTTGCTGAAAAACAACAAACGGACGAAGAAAATAAACCGTTTACGGTGGACATCAGCGGCAGCGAACTTGCTCTTATCAAAGAGCCGGACCGCACGAACGGCGGCCTTATGGTTCCGGTTTACCCCGAAAGCGGCATTTTCTCGCGCATGATGTGTACCTACACATGGAACAAACGCACGCAAACGCTGACGGTTTCCAACGCCAAGCACACCGTTTCCTTTGTCATCGGCAAGGATACCATGACGGTGGACGGCTCTGAAAAGAAGCTGTATGCCGCAACCTATTGGTACGACGGTCTGCCCGTGCTTCCGCTCGATACACTTGCCGCCTCCCTCGGTTACTTCCCGGTGACCCATGAGGACAGCAGCGGCGTCAGTATTATGCTTGGCAGCGCCTCCGATTACGATATTCTCAAAAAACGCAAGCCGTATCAATATGAATTTGAACTCCTCGGCGACACGGAGGATTGGACTCCGCAAAACAGTACAATTTCTGTGGAAGGCGGCGTCTTGAAGGGCATTTCCACCGGAAACGACCCGGCCGTTATCTCTCCGAGTCTGTCGGTGAAGGCGGAAACATATCCGACAATAGCGATTCGCATGAAGTGGGACAGAAATAATACGGATAAGAAGGATCTCGCCGTTATCTACTTCCGAAAAGCGAACGCCGGTCTTTCGGAATTCCGAACGGTTGCAATCAAAGACTTGCCGACCTCCAGCAACGGTGAATTTGTGGAATTCAAATTCAACATGCAGGAGCATCTCCAATGGGACGGCGAAATAACAGGCGTTCGATTTGACCCGTTTAATGCAACGGGCACGTTCGAAATCGACTATATCCGCTTTGAAAAAGCAGAGGGTGCCGAGGAAGCCGAAAAAGCAGCGGCAGAGCGCGAAGCAAACCTCGACGACACCATTGCCAACGGCGACGCCTCCATGCAAATGTATAATCCGATGTATTCGGGGAATGCAAAGGTAACCATTGTCAAAGCGCTGAACGGCGATCCTTGCTATAATGTCCAGGCAAACGGCGCCGGAAAGGTTTGGACCTATTGCATACAGAAGGTGAAGTTCACTCCGGGTGCAACGTACCTGGTTGAATTTGATGCACGTATGACCGGCACCAACACGGGCGAATTCACCGCCGGCCTTGAAACCGGTATTTTTGTCAATTTCATGTACGACGGCAGCGATAAACGTGACCATCCCAAAAATATCGGCGTGCTCAGAATGAGCGATAAGGACGAATGGCAGCATTTTTCCGCTGAGTTAACGGTGGAGAAATCCTGCGACAACGTTAACGACGAATTTTCCGTGTTCACGAATCCGATCGGTAATGCCGGCGTTAACTATCAGCTTGATAATATCACCATGACACGTATCGACGAATAACGACAAATAAAAAAAGCACAGCAGTCAAACGGTTTTTCAATTCGCTTAGCTGTTGTGTTTTTTTGCTGTGCCCTTATCCGCGCCCTTATCCGCAAATTTTTACGGTTTCGAAGCAAATAAAAAAGACGACACTTTCGTATCATCTTTTTGTTGAGTTGAAACGTGTACACGAAACAGCCTCGTTTTGGAACGAGCGTGTTCGTTTAAGTCAACTGTTGGAAATAACTCTAATTTTGATAAAATGCACCCCCTATAAGGAATTTTGCACCCCCTTATAGAGAAAATGCACCCCCTTTTTAAGGCGATATTTCAATTGTTAATATCAGGGGTCCCCATAGCTTGATTAACTTTTTCCTTTATCAGATCCACCGAAACATCTTCATCATAATTCACATAAATCAAAGTGATTCCGTTTTCTTCGCTGAGTTTTTTCTTTAATATATCTCTTTCTGCTTGTTCTTTAAAATGCTTCTCCCCACCAAAAAAATCAACTGGTTCAAAATGCTGTTTGCCTTGATATTAAAAAGCAATATTCTTTCCGCACACAAAAACATCATACGACATTTGTCCTTTTTGAGACCTCAAAAAGTATGGTCTGTACTGATGTATAACAGTGTTTTTCTTAAACACTTTTTCTACACATTCCAACATTAATTCTTCAGATTTCCACTTATAGTCTATTATATCGTAAATATATCGCTCAAATGGTTTGTCTGTATTATTTTTTGCTTCTGCCAAAACAATTTTTTGTACAGTTAATACATCGTCCTTGTTCTTTATCTGTCTAGGAACAATATAAAAAGAAACTTTTTCAGCAAACAGTGATTGTGTATTTCCTTTCTTTTTTACATTTTTCCACTTGTTTACTTTTGCTTCTTCAACAAGGGCTTCTCTGCATTTATGCCAAGTTGAATCAGCAACAAAAAGATTATATGGAATATTCTTGTAGTGTTCAAGTGCACTTAGTAAAGAATATCCTTCTGTATGAGCTTTTGGATTTGTTGTTCTTGCGACCGAAACACCAATCTTTCCATTTACAGTCAACTCATAAACTATAAAATAGTACTGGAATCCTTCCCAAGAATCGTATCTTTCTTGTAATTTTAATGTGGGCAATGCTTTGTTGACAAGCGAAAAATTGCTCGTTTGCCAAAATTGAGGGTGTTCACCTTTGACAATTATTTCATGTATATCCCCGGTCTTGAAAGGTCTATAGTATAAATTATTGTATGTTTCTGGTGCGTAACCAGTGCCGTCTATCAAATGTATTCCTTTAACGAATTTACTGAATTTCATTTGATTGTATAATTCGTTATATGTCAATTCTTGTATGACTATCGTATATCTATCAATGATGTTTTCTTTTTTATGGAATTTATCTCTAAAAGCAGAGTGACTAGCCTTAACCCCTATGTAGATAACCAATGTTTCTTCAAATAATAACACCTTTTCGTGCTCGTTGATGGTAAATTCTTTATAGTTAAATTGAGATAAAGGCTCTTTCAATTTTTTAACAATACTGTTCAAATAATTAACAATACTATTATAATCATAATTATCGATTATAATTTGATTTGTTTGATTGTTATGCAATAATTCATAAAGATTAAAGTGCTCTTTAAATTTTTCTGCAAAAGTGTGAAATTTATCGTTGTTATCATCCAACAAACTTCTGTCGTCGAATTTCCTAATATAGTATTGCTTTACATCAAAAACAGCGATTTGTTGTGCAGGAAATTTACTATTAACAATGTTAGCAAGTTTTTCATAATCAGAAAATTCTGTCTCACTGTAAACTAATTCAGAAAAAACAAAAGGAAATTTCCGGTTTAAGTAGTAGTCATCGCTTTCTTTGGTGAACATTGAATTATCTAAATATGGATATTTTCGATACATCATTCCAGCAAACACTACATATTTATCTTCAAATATGTAAATGTTGTTGAACTTATCTAAAACAATCTTTTTGAATTTTGCGTTTAATGTGTTTTCAAACAAAGAGGTAATATATTGAGTTCGATAGTCTAGTATTTGCATAACTTTGGAGTCAATTTCTTTATAATCTTCAGGCTCAATGAAGGCATAATTATAAAAATCATAGTCTGAATAATTATATTTATACTCACAATAAATCATATTATACCTCCATGTTGTATAAAGTTAAACTTCTATAACTTTCACATCATATTTTACATACTCTTTGATTTTAGCATATGAAATATATTCTCTTTTATCCGTTTTCAAATTGCGTAATACCATTTTTCTATCAATTGAACAGTATAGGGCATAGAGTGTTTACCGACTATCACTTCTGAAGATTCCAACTCTTTAAATATCTTTTTTAGAATATCCGAACATCCAACAAGTGGAAACCCTTCAAAATCATAGACTATTGGAATATGACTATATAAACCCTTTTTGCATCATGTGAACTCCATTTAAGCTATCTGAACCCTATTACTTTTCAAAAAACACCTAAAAACACGAAAAAACGCTTCATAAATAAATCGAAACGGATCGCTTGTTGTTAAAAAAGTGCTGAAAAGCCTTATTTAAAGCCAAAAATCAATAACCCCAACTTTTTATCAAAGTTATGGTTATAATATGGTGGAGGCGAGGAGAGTCGAACTCCTGTCCGAAAACCCATTCCCACAGCTTTCTACGAGCGTAGGCGGTCAATAGGATTCCCCATTATGCGCGCCGGCCGTCAGGCTCACATAACCGGTAGCTTATAGGTTCATGCCGTGCCTCAAAGCATTGACACGTTCACGTTCACTGCTGATTGACGCCATAGCCCGTGCCGCAGTCCTCACAGGTATGACGGCCGCCTAAGTTAGGCAGCTACTAATTCTGTATTATTAGCGTTTAATTTTAGAATTGCGGCGTTTTTAAGAGCTTCCGCACCTCTGCTCGCTTACCGTCGTTCAAGATCCCCGTCGAAACCTTTACGCCCCCATATTTTTCGCTTTAATAGCGGTTTCTTTCCTTCATGGCACGTTCAATATCGCGTCCGGCTTCCTTTTTGGCAAGGGAATCGCGCTTATCATATAACTTTTTACCCTTGCAAAGTCCCACTTCCACTTTAACGCGTGAACCCTTAAAATACAGCTTTAACGGCACAAGCGTATAGCCTTCTTTGCCGACAAGCCCGAATAGCTTTAAGATTTCACGTTTATGCATGAGAAGCTTGCGGTCGCGAAGCGGATCTTTATTGAATACATTGCCTTTTTCATAAGGACTGATATGAATGCCGGTTGCAAAAAGTTCTCCTTCTTCGATGGTGCAATAGGAGTCCTTCATATTGACCGTACCGGCGCGAATGCTTTTTACCTCGGTTCCGGAGAGGGCAATTCCGGCTTCATAGGTGTCTTCGACGAAATAGTCGTGATAGGCTTTTTTGTTTTGAGCGGCAATTTTGACGCTTTCTTTTTCAGCCGGCATGAGACTCCTCCTTTCGGGATTTTTGCATTCGATTTTCATATAATAGTATTTTACCATAAGATGCGGAAAAATTCAAGAGGGGACAGTGAAATTTTTGCAAGGAGATGGATCATTCGCACTTATCAAAGAGAATCTTAAGACAATCCTAAGATTTTTCGATAGAAAGCTGCTTGACTTTGTGTCATAATTATGCTATTCTGTTAATGAAAGGTTTCCAAAGTGACGTCTGTTTTCAAAATGGGGATAGAAAAATGGTTAAAAAGCGTATTTTTCGTGCGATACTGATTCTGCTCGCGGTCATCCTTATAAGTTTGGCAGCCTTTATCGGATTTATTTTTTATAAAGCAAGTCAAATAGAAGTAAAAATGGTTGGGAAAACACATATTGAGTTCTTTGTTCCTTTAGGAAAGACTGTTGACCATACGGCGTTCTTATATCCGAATAAGGAGGAACTAACTCATCCGCTCATGCAGATTACGAAGGAGAACCGACGGAAAATCGCATCCTATATGTTTTCCAACCATCTGAAGCTGAGAAGAGGATATCATCTTTTCAAGCGTGGTGTAGATGCCACGGTTGAAGAATATATAACCGATAATTTTGCGTTTGAAAAAACGCCGTGGCTTCCGTGGATTGATACGCGTTTGCGTCCCAAAACGGAAATCATATGTTTATGCGTAAGGTATTCGTAAAAATGATTGTGGTTTTTGCGCTGATTCGAGGTTTGCAGAACCTCGAAGCTCCTTTAAGGTTTTAATTTTGTTGGTGCGAAGCCGCCATTGCGGCGAGCTGAATCGAGGTTTGCAAAACCTCGAAAGTTCCCGAAAAGGGAACGGTTTTTGGTACTTT
>URCT01000044.1 GCA_900546385.1 uncultured Eubacteriales bacterium
TGCCCGAAATGCTTGCGTATTACGAAAACAAGGGATGCTCCGTTAAAAAGCTTGATGAAACGATACATCCTTAATGTTTGGGCGGATTCAACGATGACGGGCTAAAGAAAACCGCGCTTCGGCGCGGCTTTTTCGTGTCATATTTCATGTCATATTTTAGTTCGGAATATCGGATTTTAGCCCGAAATCTCGGTCTGCTGAAACCCGCATAATTAAGCCAAAAACAAAGAAAACCGCTCTTTAAGCGGTTTTCTTATTTGGTGCAGGTAAGAGGACTTGAACCTCCACGACATTGCTATCACTAGAACCTGAATCTAGCGCGTCTGCCAATTCCGCCATACCTGCATTTCTGTAACGGGATTATTATAGCATACAATTTCCGATTCGTCAAGCCCTTTTTTGCTGTTTTTGCGCTTCCGGCGGCAAAACTTTTCGTCAATTTTGCCGCCGGAAGCATTTTTATGCCGTTTGCAATCGGAATGAACGCCGCATTTTACCGTTCGGCGACAACTTCGACCTCGACAAGGACATCCTTCGGCAATTCTTTGACGGCCACGCAGGAACGCGCCGGTTTCGACGTGAAATACTTGCCGTATACGCCGTTAAACGCGGCAAAATCGCTCATATTCTTCAAAAAGCAGACCGTTTTGACAGCCTTTTCCAACGAGCTTCCGGCTTGCTTCAAGACCTCCGAAAGATTCTTGCATACCTGCTCGGTCTGCTCTTCGATGGTGGCTGCGTCCACCGCGCCGGTTGTCGGATTGATGGCGATTTGACCGGACGTGAAGACCAAGCCGCCGCTGATCATTGCCTGTGTATACGGTCCGAGTGCTTCGGGTGCTTTGTTGGTGTAAACCTTTTCCATGGAAATCTCCCTCTCTTTATACAAGTTATACAAGTTTGAATCCGTGCGATGTAAGCGCATCGGTGATCTGTTTTATATGCTCGGCATTGCGCGTTTCAAGCACAAGCCGCAGATAACAGCCGTTGATATCCGTCGTTTCGCTGGCACGCTCATGATGCACGCTGATGACATTTCCGCCGCAGCCGGCGATGATTTCGGACACCTGCTGCAATTGTCCCGGCTTATCGAGAAGCTCAATGCACAGATTGCACGAGCGTCCCGACGTGAGAAGGCCTCGTTTGATGACACGCGACAGAATCGTCACGTCGATGTTGCCGCCCGAAACCACGCATACCACTTTTTTGCCGGCAAGGTTCGGAATCTTATCGAACATGACCGCCGCCACGGATACCGCGCCCGCGCCCTCGGCAATCATTTTCTGCTGTTCGATGAGTGCCAAAATCGCAGACGAAATTTCATCCTCTTTCACGGTCACGACCTCATCGACATATGTTTTGCAGATTTCAAACGTATTCTCGCCCGGCTGTTTGACGGCGATACCGTCAGCAATGGTGGAAACCTTTTCCAAACATTCGATTTTTCCGTCACGAAGCGAGTTGAACATACTCGGTGCGCCTGCCGCCTGCACGCCGTACACCTTAACGCTCGGCTTGAGCTTTTTGGCCGCAAGCGCTACGCCGGAAATGAGTCCGCCGCCGCCGATCGGCACGACGATGACATCGACATCGTCAAGGTCATGCAGGATCTCAAGCCCGATCGTCCCCTGCCCGGCAATGACATTTTCGTTATCGAACGGATGAATGAAGGTATAGCCGAACTCATCGCGCATTTCAATCGCTTTTTTGTAGGCATCGTCGTACACGCCCTCGACCATGCACACCTCCGCACCATAGCTTTTGGTGGCTTCGACCTTGGAAATCGGTGCGCCGTCCGGCAGGCAGATGACCGATTTGATGCCGTATTTGGTAGCGGCCAGCGCCACGCCTTGAGCATGGTTTCCGGCACTGCACGCGATGACGCCATGCGCTTTTTCTTCGTCGGTTAACTGGCTGATCATATAGCCCGAGCCGCGCACCTTGAAGGAGCCGGTCACCTGTAAGCATTCCGGCTTAAGAAAGACTTCGCAGTCGGTACGGATCTTCGGCGCGCGGATAAGCTCCGTGTTGCGGATAACGTCGCGTAAAACGTAAGACGCATGATAGATTTTGTCGAGGGAAACCATGTTTTCAAGTCCTTTCCGATACATCGTATGAAATCGATTTTTTTCGTATGAATCCGTAGGAATACAAAAAAGGATTCATCTCACCAAAGAGACAAATCCCAAACCACTCTTTTTGAATTGTAACGCACAAAAAATGCGTCTGTCCGATAACGCGGACGCGCGGAAACACTTACTTACGGCGGCATGGACGCACGGACCTTTTCCCATGCCTTTTCCATTTTGGGGGAACAAATGCTTTGTCCGTATACCGTTTTGAGCGTTCGGCTCAGAGGTGATTTTCGTCCGACCGATGCCTTACCGCCTTGCACCGACCGGCGGCTCTCTGGAAGGATCGTTTTCCGACTACTTTTCCTCTTCATCGCTTTTACGATTTTATTATAACCGCAAAAAAACGATTTGTCAAGAGGCAGCCGAAAATTTCGGTAGAATATCGGGAAAAGCGGTTGCAAATTTCCAAAAGTTATGCTATACTTACAAAAGAATGAGCCTTTGCGGCCTTTCAAGAATCCAAACGTTCCGAACGGTGGTTTTATGCAAAAAACAGCCAAGGCCTTTCCGGCTGACATCCAAAAAGTCGATTTTCATATGCATTCCGGTTTTTCCGACGGCACAGACACGGTCGAAGCCCTGCTTGCAAAGGTGAAAAAAGCCGGTATCGACGCGTTTTCCTTAACCGATCACGATTCTTTCGCCGGATGCGGAAAGCTTGCCGCCCTGCTTCCAAACGACGGTGCGCCGTATTTTATGCCCGGAATCGAATTTTCCACCGAGGACGAACACGGCAAGTATCATATTTTAGGCTATGGATTCCGCATGGAGCATTCCGAAGTGGCAAGAGTCGCCGCCTATTGCCACGAAAACCGGATTCTCCGGGCGGTCAAACGCATGGAGTTTCTGAAAGAAGCCTTCGGCTTTACGTTTTCGGACAACGAGATCCAAGCGGTATTGCGGCAAAACAATCCCGGAAAGCCCCATATTGCGCACCTTTGCGTATCGCACGGCTACGCAGAAAGCCTTACCGATGCAATCGACAACTATCTTTCGAAATATCCCGGCAAAGAGGAAAAGCTCACGCCGCGGCAAGCCATTCGCACGATTCTCGAATCCGACGGCGTTCCGGTGCTTGCACACGGCTTTTTCGGCAGCGGCGCACAGCGCCTTTCCGAAGAAGAGACCGCACAGCGCATCCACCGCTTAAAGACGTTCGGTTTGCAGGGACTCGAATGCTTTTATTCCGGCTTTTCGGAAAAACAAGCAGCCTTTTTATACCGTTTTGCCAAGGAAAATAAGCTTTTTATCACCGCCGGAAGCGACTATCACGGCGCCAACAAGGCCATCGGCCTCGGCACGGTCTATACCGACAAAGACAGCCTGTTTTCCGACGCTTTGCCTGCTATCCGACAGTTTGTAAAAGCCGTTATTTCACGCGTATAATCCATCGATTCGATAACAAATCAAAAAAAAGGAGTATCCACATGGCAATTTTTGAACCGTACTACAAAGACCCGCGCACGACCTCGGTCGGCGAATGCGAACCGCGTGCCTATTTTATCCCCTACGCGGACAAATACACAGCGCACACGCTTGACCGCGCCAAATCTCCCTATTTCAAGACGCTCTGCGGCGAATGGGGTTTCAGCTACTACAAAAGCCTTACCGACGTGAACGACGACTTCCTACACAAAGGCTTTTCCCTCGACGAAATAACCGTGCCGCGTTCGTGGCAGACCGTGCTTGACAAGGGCTATGACGTTCCCAACTACACCAACATCAATTATCCGTTCCAAGCCGATCCGCCGCGTCTGCCCGACAACATTCCCTGCGGCGTGTACACGCGCAATTTCTACTTGACCGGCGAATTCGCGTCGCGTGAGCTGTATTTGAATTTTGAGGGTGTAGATTCGTGCTTTTATGTTTGGGTCAACGGCAAATTTGTCGGCTACTCAACTGTCAGCCACTGCACGACCGAATTCGATGTTTCGGGTGTCGCTGTGAGCGGCCGGAACACCATTGCCGTGCTCGTTCTCAAATGGTGCGCCGCTTCCTACATGGAGGATCAGGACAAATTCCGTTTTTCGGGCATTTTCCGCGAGGTCTATCTGCTTTCGCGCGAGAAAAATCACATTAAGGATATTTATGTGCGCCAAAAGGTATCGGACGACCTGTCGCACGCCTCCCTGACGCTCGATCTGACGCTTGCCGGAAAGCCTGAGGTGGAATACATTCTCTTTTCGCCGGACGGAGAAGAGATTGCAAGCGGCGTATACAAAAAAGGCACTGTCATCGAGCTGGAAAAGCCGGTTCTTTGGAACGACGAAAAGCCGCTCGTTTACGGACTATATTTAACAAGCGGCAATGAGGTCATTTATCAGAACATTGCCGTAAAGAAAGTGCAGATTATCGGAAAAGTTTTCTACATCAACGGCAAAAAGGTCAAGTTACGCGGCGTCAACCGCCATGATTCGCACCCGATTCTCGGCCAAGCCACGCCGCACGACCATATGGTGCGTGACCTTGAGATTTTCAAGCAGAACAACATCAACTGCATCCGCACGTCACACTATCCGAACGATCCGCGCTTTATGGAGCTTTGCGACTTGTACGGCTTTTATGTGGTGGACGAAGCGGATATCGAAACGCACGGCATGTACAATCTTCCGGGACGCTTTGCCGAAATTTCCGACAGCGAACTATGGCATGACGCATATGTCAACCGTGCCAAGAAGTTACTCGAACGCGACAAGAACCGCGGCTGTGTGGTGTTATGGTCGCTCGGCAACGAATCCGGCTGCGGCAAGAACCAGCACGCCATGCGCGAGTATATTTTATCGCGTATGCCGGGAGCCTACATTCACTATGAGGGTGAACGGTGCGTGGCCGGTCACGCTGATCTTGTGGATGTCCGAAGCGAAATGTATACCGACCCTGCCGGTTGTCTTGGTTACATCACAAGCAAGGACGAAGACAAAAAGAAACCGTTCTACCTCTGCGAATACCTCCACGCGATGGGCAACGGCCCGGGAGGCATCAAGGAATATGTCGAGCTTATCCGTTCGCGCGACGAATTCATGGGCGGCAATGTTTGGGAATACTGCGACCATTCAGTGGAGGTAACCGACGCCGACGGCAGCAAGCATTACACCTATGGCGGCGATTTCGGCGACTATCCCAACGACAGCAACTTCTGTGTAGACGGTCTTGTCTATCCCGACCGCAAGCCGTCGAACGGTATGCGTGCCATCAAGAACGCCTATATGCCGTTAGAAATTTCCTTGAAAGACGCCGATTCCGGCGAAATCGAGATAAAGAGCTGGCGGTTCTTTGAAACGCTCTCCGACGTGGATTTGGTCTGGAACGTGGAATGCGACGGCAAACGCGTAAAATCCGGCCGCATTGCGGGACTTGTTATCGCGCCCTCGCGCCGCCGCACGTACAAGCTGTACGACGCGTTCGACTTTGAAGAACCCGGCGAATATTTCCTCAACATTCGTCTGATTTACAACACCGACACGAATTTCTGCGATGCCGGCTTTGAAATGGGTTCGCGTCAGTTTGAGCTTGGCTCGGTATGCCTTGACGAAGAGCCGAAAACGGCAAATGGCGACAGGATACACTTTGTTGAAGAAGACCGTTTGATCTGCATCGGCTGCGGCGAGTTTGACGTGCTGTTTGACAAATCAATCGGCCGTGTGACAAGCCTTATGCACGATGGCAAGGAAATGCTTGCAAAACCGATCGGGCTTGAGCTTTTCCGCGCACCGACCGACAACGACCGTCCGCGCGCCAATGCGGCTTGGTACGCCTGGGGACTTGACAAGCTCGAACAAAACACGCATGAATGCGGCGTTTACAAGAGTGCCGACGACTACGTGACGCTGTTCTGCGACTTTTCGCTCGGCGCACGCGCCAAAGAACCGGTCATGCGCGTAAAAGAGTATATCACCGTTTCGAACGACGGCTCAGTCAGCTTCGAGTTTGAAGCCGAACGCGCCGAAAAGTGCGACGAGCTGCCGCGCTTCGGGCTTTCGATCGTCATGCCGCGCGGCAACGAACGCGTCGAATACTTCGGCATGGGACCGTATGAAGCCTACGCCGACCACAAGTATCAGTCGCACATCGGCTACTTCCGCACGACGGCCACTGACAACTTCGAACATTACATCCGTCCGCAGGAAAATTCCTCGCACTGCGACACGCGCTATGCATTTGTGGGAAGTCTGACCGGCCACGGGCTTGAAATTCTTCCGATGTACGACACCGAGCCGTTCTCGTTCGGTGCGATGCATTACGACACGCTCGATCTTCTTGCCATGCACGACCATGAATTAAAGGCGCGTCCCGAAACCTTTATTCATGCCGATATGCGCATGACGGGCATCGGCTCGAATTCCTGCGGCCCGCGCACGGACGAAAAATACCGCTTTACCGAAAAGAGCTTCCGCAGCGGGTTAATCCTGCGTCCGGCACATATTCGATAAACAAACGGAGGAAAAAGCATGCGCTTTAACGATTTATATCCTTCTTCGGTCTTTATTGCACCGGAGGACAAAAGCTGCTCTGCTCCCTACATACGCAAGGTTTTCACGGCAGAAACACCGAAAAACGCCAAAATCACCATTTGCGGACTCGGCTTTTTTGAGCTGTACCTAAACGGCAAAAAGGTGAGCGACGATGTGTTCGTTCCTGCCAACTCCCTGTACGAATACCGCGAAAACAAGCACTTAAACTATCCGAACCATGACAAGTTCTCCTACCGCACCTATTCGGTGGAATACGATGTGACTGAGTACTTAAAAAGCGGCAAAAACACGCTTGTCGTGCTGCTTGGCAACGGCTGGTACGGCGACACCGGCAACCATGACGAGCATACCGACTTTTTCGGCACGGTGAAGCTGTGCTACAAGTTAAACTATACCGACAACAGCGGTGAAAAAGAAATCGTCAGCGACACGTCGCACAAGTGGAAGCCGAGCTTCATTGCGGAAAACCGCCTGTATCTCGGCGAAAAGCAGGATATGCGGCTGTACGATGACCGCATTTTCGACGCAGACTATGACGATTCTGCCTGGCCAAACGTCGTAATCGCTTCTACGCCGGAATGCGAATGGGAAATGCAGCATTTCCCGGCTGACAAGGTGATCGACACGTTCGTGCCGAAAGCCGTCGCTCACCTTGACGGTGTTACGGTATACGACTGCGGCGTGAATTTAACCGGTTATGTGGTTGTTCGCTGCGGCAAGGCCGGCGAAAGTATCGTCATCGAGCACGCCGAAGAGTTAAACGACGATTTCACGCTCGACAAGGTCACCTGTGCCTGCGACCGCAAGCCGGCACGCGATGAATACATTTCCGACGGCGTTCACGAGATGCATCCGCATTTCGCGTGGCACGGATTCCGCTATTTTACGTTAACTGACAACGCAGAACCGGTCGAAGCGCACATGATTCATGCGGACATGAAGGTCACCTCGCATTTCGAGTGCGACAACGACATGTTAAACTGGCTGTACGAAACGTATCTGCGCACGCAGCTGGAAAATATGCACTGCGGCGTGCCGTCCGACTGCCCGACGCGCGAGCGGCTCGGCTATACCGGCGACGGTCAGCTGTGTGCCGACGCGGCGCTTCTCATGATGGACGGACGCACGTTCTATGAAAAGTGGATGCAGGACATCGTAGACAGCCAATGCTCGCTCACCGGTCATGTCACGCACACAGCGCCCTTCCAAGGCGGCGGAGGCGGCATCGGCGGCTGGGGTTCGGCCATCATCCATGTGCCGTATGTCTATTACAGCATTTACGGCGACGATTCGCTTATCAAAAAGCACTTCGGACGAATGCTTTCGTTCATGCGCTATCTCGATTCGCGCTGCGAAGCCGGCTTTATCGCAAGCGAAGAACCGGGCGGCTGGAATCTCGGCGACTGGGGCTTTTCCAAGCAGGATGAGTTTATCATTCCGCAAAACTATGTCAACACATATTATTACATCAAAGATCTTGACGAAATGTGCGAAATGGCACCGCTTGTCGGCATGAGCGACCTTGTTCCCTCTTACCGCGAAAAAATCGAAGTCAGCAAAAAGGCCATGCACGCCGCTTACTTCTCCGCGCAGACCGGCGATTTCTTCGGCGATTATCAGGGCGCAAACGCCTTTGCCACAGCTCTCGGCATCGGCGACGAGCGCACCTATCCGAATTTAGTCGCAAAATACACAAAGACGCACGAATACGATACCGGCATTTTCGCGACCGACTTACTGACCGAGCTGCTCTTCAAGAACGGCAATGCCAAGCTTGCGTTTGAACTCATGACCGCCGAGACCGATCTTTCCTTCGGCAACATGAAAAACGGCGGCGCGACCACGCTTTGGGAATATATGTGGGGCCCGATCGCCAAAACCATGTCACACAATCATCCTATGTTCGGTGCATTGACGCGTCAGCTGTTCCACGGAGTTTTGGGCATCCGTCAGAGAGAAGGTACCTACGGCTACACCAATCTTGTCATCGACCCGGCTGTCATCGACGGATTAAATTACGCAAGCGGTCACATTGATACCGGTCACGGAAAGATCGGCGTTACCGTCAAACGCGGCAAGACAAACACATATTTCAAATTCGAGATCCCGCAAGGCGTCAAGGCCGTTTTCCGCTTCGAATACGACCACATTCCGCTGCATGAGGGCGTCAACGAATTTGATATGCAGCTCATCCAATAAAGCCTTTCAAAAGCTGTGCAGAACCGAAGCGCGTTTGCACAGCTTTTTTGCGCGATTTTTTCGCATTTTTGACTATATACCTTGACAAACTTCCTATTTTATTGTATAATAATCATGTTAAGGGTACAAAATAATACAATTATTTTTATCATTACTTTACAAGTGCCTTACCGTATAAAACGTGCGCACTTTATATATACATTGATTTTGATACCATACCAAAATTTGATATATATGTAATTTTATGAGGATAGATATGCGTTCCTTCTGCTCCGTCGGGACGAGACGTCACTTTTATACACTTTTGTAAGACACCTGTTTTGTTAATTTTTATGACGAAGGAGGTGCTTTTATTTTGCATACTTTAACAATTATCGGTATCGTCGTGATCGTGCTTGCCGTTGTTGCTGCTGTTTTTGCCGGTGTATACTGCAAAAACGCCTTAAAAAAAGCCAAGCAATACAGTGCGGAAGCCGAAAACGAGAAAAAACGCATTTTGGATGAGGCACAAAAGGCTGCCGAAACCAAGAAAAAAGAGGCTTTGATTGAAGCCAAAGAAGAAATCTTAAAAAACAAAAACGAAACGGAACGGGAACTCAAGGATCGCCGCAACGAGGTGGCGCGCCTTGAAAAACACGCCCAACAGAAAGAAGAATCTCTCGACAAGAAAATCGAGAGCTACGAACACAAGGAAGAGCTGCTTGCCGCGCGTTCGCAGAAGTTGACCGAACGTGAGGATGAGCTTGCCGGTCTGATCGAGGACGAAATGAAGAAGCTTGAAGAAATTTCCGGCTTCACGTCCGAACAAGCCAAGGAATACATTCTCGACCGTGTGGAATCCGAGGTGCGCCACGAGGCGGCCATGAAGATTTCCGCCATCGAGCAGGAATACAAAGACGAGGCCGAAAACAAGGCACGCGGCATTATTTCGCTTGCTATTCAACGCTGTGCATCGGAATTTGTCTGTGAATCCACCGTTTCGGCGGTCGATCTTCCCAATGACGAAATGAAAGGCCGCATCATCGGCCGCGAAGGACGCAACATCCGCGCCATCGAAACACTCACCGGCGTTGACCTCATCATCGACGACACGCCCGAAGCCATCACGGTTTCCAGCTTTGACCCGGTGCGCCGCGAAATCGCACGCTTATCGCTCGAAAAGCTCATTTCGGACGGCCGTATCCATCCGGCACGCATTGAAGAAATGGTCGAAAAGAGCCGCCGCGAGGTCGAACAGATCATCAAGCAGTCCGGCGAACAGGCGACTTTTGAAACCGGCATCCACGGCATCAATCCCGAGCTTATCAAGATTTTGGGCAGACTCCGCTACCGCACCAGCTACGGTCAGAATGTGCTTGTACATTCGATTGAAGTGTCGCACATTGCCGGCATGATGGCCGCCGAGCTTGGCGCAGACGTTACGCTTGCCAAGCGTGCCGGTCTGTTACACGATATCGGTAAGGCGGTTGACCACGAAATGGAAGGTTCGCACATTCAAATCGGTGTGGATCTTGCCAAGAAATATCATGAAAACGCTGAAGTCATCCACGCCATTGAGGCTCACCACGGCGATGTCGAGGCAAGAACCCTTATCGCCATGCTTGTGCAGGCGGCAGACGCCATTTCGGCGGCTCGTCCGGGCGCAAGACGCGAGAATTTGGAATCCTACATCAAGCGTTTGCAGAAGCTTGAAGAGATTGCCACCGGTTTTGAGGGCGTCGAAAAATGCTTTGCCATCCAGGCAGGCCACGAGATTCGCATCATGGTCAAGCCCGAAAAGGTCAACGACGACGATATGGTCTTCCTTGCCCGTGATATTGCCAAGCGCATTGAAGATGAGCTTGAGTATCCGGGTCAGATCAAGGTCATGCTGATTCGCGAGAACCGTCAGGTGGATTACGCAAAATAAATGTCACCGGAGGACTTGCGGCCGCAGCCGCAACGGTCGGAAAAGGTGTCGAGTGCGCTCGGTTTGATTTTGAAACCGAGCGCCATTTTTATGCTCATTTTAAGGAGGGTGCTATGAAACAAAGAATTCAATTATCGGATCATTTCACGTTTTCGCGGCTTATCCGCTTTGTTTTGCCGTCGATTGCCATGATGCTTTGCACGTCGCTGTACAGCATTGTGGACGGCTTTTTTGTTTCAAATTATGTGGGCAAAACCTCGTTTGCTGCCGTCAATTTAATGATGCCAGTGCTGATGGCTGTCGCCGCAATCGGTTTTATGATCGGGACGGGCGGTACGGCAATCGTGGCACGCAAGCTCGGCGAAGGTGAAAAAGAAAATGCCAACCGCTATTTCTCTATGCTTGTATATGTGGGAATTTTGTTAAGCACGATTGTTTCTGTGGCTGGTTTTGTCTTTATGCCGAGCATTGCCCGTCTTTTGAAGGCTGACGGAAAACTCCTTGAGGACAGCGTTTTATACGGGCGTATTCTGTTTGCATTTCTTCCGGCATCTGCACTGCAAAACATTTTTCAAGCCTTTTTCGTCACTGCCGAAAAGCCGCATTTGAGCTTCCGCTTTTCGGTCGGTGCGGGTCTTGCCAATATGCTTCTCGACTATCTGTTTGTCGGCGTGTTCGAATGGGGTCTTGCCGGTGCGGCGGTTGCAACCGGAATCGGGCAGATTATTGGCGGCATACTGCCGCTTATCTACTTTGCGCTGCCCAACAACAGCCTGTTGCAGTTAGTCAAAACCGGCTTTGAAAGCCGCGTTTTGTTACAGTCCTTCGGCAACGGATCCTCGGAAATGGTTTCGACTATTTCCTCGTCAATTGTGGGAATTTTCTACAACTATCAGCTGCTGCGCTTTGCCGGTGAGGACGGTGTGGCGGCTTACGGCGTTATCATGTATGTTAATTTCATCTTTGCCGCCATTTTCATCGGCTATGCGATTGGGTCTGCGCCGCTTGTCAGCTATCACTACGGTGCTGAAAACCATGCAGAGCTTACCAATTTATACCGCAAGAGCCTTTCGCTTATCGGCATTGTGAGCGTTGTGATGTTTGCGCTGTCGGAACTGCTTTCCTCTCCGCTTGTAAGCTTATATGTCAGCTACGATAAAGAGCTTTTCGACATGACGGTAAACGGCTTTCGCATTTACTCGACCATGTTCCTCATCTTGGGCTTCAACATTTGGGGTTCATCGTTCTTCACGGCACTCGGAAACGGCGTTGTTTCAGCGTTGATTTCGTTTTTGCGCACGCTGGTGTTCCAGCTTGCGTCGCTCATCCTTCTGC
Organism: uncultured Eubacteriales bacterium; assembly: GCA_900546385.1. GTDB lineage: Bacteria > Bacillota > Clostridia > Oscillospirales > CAG-382 > UMGS882. The sequence continues at coordinate 12,051 of URCT01000044.1, forward strand.
CGGAATTATGGCATATCGACGGCGTTTGGTGGTCGGCCGTGGTTGCAGAGGTGTTGGCGTTGGTTTTGACAGTATTCTTCTTGGTCTGCAAGAAAAAGAAATACCATTACGCCTAAAATCGCATAGACAAAAGCACGGCGAACAACGCGTTCTCCGTGCTTTTTATTGACCTATGTAACCGTTTAGACGTTCTGGTTAAAATTCTGGTTGGGGTTCTGCGGATAATTTGGATTTTGGTTGAAATTCGGATTCGGATTGAAGTTTTGGTTCATGTTCGGATTCTGCTGATAGTTCGGATTCTGATTGAAGTTTTGGTTTTGATTGAAATTCGGGTTCGGGTTCATGTTGTTATACGGAGTCTGACGCGGCTGAACCGGCATTTCAAAGAAAGCTGCCTGATACAGACCGGTGAAAATCGGTGCGAACAAGCTGTACGCAAGTGAAACAAGAAGAGCGATGATCGCGAACAACACACCGATATACGGAATTTTGCCTAACATGGACAAAACGAAATAAATCACATAAAAGCCGCCGACAAGGATGAGATCCGCAAGGAACATCTGGCCTTTTTTGCCTTTTGTCAACTGCTTGGAAAGACGAAGTGCTGCCGTTGCATTGACATCCGGACGGGTAATGAGGATATACGGTGTGAAACGGTATTCATACGACTTGTAAATTGCCGGAATAAAACCGATAACAGCGACGAGGAGCCAAACAACAGTCGCACCGAGCGTTGCTGCCAAGGAAGAACCGTAGCCATAGCCATAGCCGCCGAAAGCTCTGAAAAGGCCGCCGCTGAGAAGTGCCGGAACGAAGCCGAAATAGATAGCCACGATAGCGAGCAACGACCAAATCATTTCCCACAAGGACTTCCAAGCCATACCGCCGGCAAAGCGGAAGAAGGATTTGCCGGATTTGCAGCCTTCAAAAATCTGATCCGCGTTGACTTCGCTGCCTTTTAAGCCATCCAAATACACTTTTGTCATGCCGCATTGGATTACCATCACAAAGGCAATGCCGATCGGCAAAAAGCCTAATGAAAACAGGATCGAAATGACCGAAATGAATCCGACAAGAAGGGACAGACCCCATAACCGAATGGGTTTGCTTTTGAGTACGCCGAATGCGCGTTTGTATGCTTCTGCAAACATAACTCACAGCTCCTTTAATAAATGTTTTTTGCGAAACCGGATGGTTTCTTGTATCATTATACCATACGCCGGTCAAATAGTCAACCGGTTTTACAATTGATTGCGAATTTTTGGGGTTATTTTGCGTTTCTCTGCAGGCTTAAGCTGCGCGGAATATACTTGCCGCTGACGAAATCCACGCCGCGCGTGATGCTGTAGCCGTCGTACAATTCGATCTGCTGTCCCGTGCAGCGATCCTGCAGATAGTATTCGCGGCGCTGCTCGAAATCGACGCCGTTCCACACTGCACAACCGGCGTTGAGGTACAGCACATCGTGTTCGCTGTCATAGGAGGCGTTCGGCATATCGCTGTCAAAATTGTAATGTGTATGTCCCGAAACATGGATAAGACCCGGATGACGATTGAAAATCTCCGTTAACTCTGCGTCATCAAGCACAAACTGCATTCCGAAGCGTTCGGCCGAACAGCCGACCGTTCCCTTTTGGTGGTAGTGCGTCAGAACAAAGCGGATTTGGCCATCGCTCTCACAAAGCTTCTTGTCGAGCCATGCGCGCTGTGCTTCGCCGACTTCAAAATGGTTGTTCACATCGTTGGCGTTGAGTACAAGCACCTGTGTGCCGTCCGGAAGTCTGCCTTCAAAATAGTTTTTGTCGGTAAGGCCGTCGGTTTTGGCGCCAAGCGCGTTATCGTGCGCACACTGCCATTCGAAAAAGGCGTGCATTTCGGCAAAATGCGGTGTGGCACCCGGCTTATACGGGCTGTAATCGTGGTTGCCGGAGCAGACAAACACCGGGATGCCGGCGAAGCTTTCGGCAAGCAGCTTTTGCGCCTCGGCAAACTCTTCGGGATACGAATTATCCGTGATATCGCCCGAAATGAGCACCGCTTCCGGCTTTACGCCGGCAATATACGAAAAAGCCGCGCGGCGGTTCTCGTCGTTATGGAAATACCGGCCGCCGACATGGATATCGCTGGTGGCAAAAAAGACCTTTTTGGGTGTCTGCGCCGCAAGCTGCTTGCTTTCGGGAATATCGAAGCGCAGCTCGGGCAGGACGATTTCGTGACCGCAATCGTTGTAAACGCGGCAAATAAGCGTTTTTGCCTGTTCCGGAATCAAAAGGCCGTCCCGAAGCGTATACGAGGCTTTGCCGTCCGAAAGCGGCACAAGGCGAATCGGAAGGCAGTTTTCAAGCGCCTTTCCGGTTTCGTCCGCCCAGGCAAGCGACGCCATAACGGCCTGCGGAATGCTGATTTCGATGTCTGCACCGGCATTTCCCGGAAGCGCATCGTGGAATTTTACGTTAAAATACAGTGTGTCTGCCATTTTATGTACCTCGCTTTTACTTATTTTCGTATTTAGGATTCGTGTGCGTTTTTATCGCGCACCAGCACAAGCTCGCAATGCTCGCCGTCTTCGGACAGGTTCGTGACAAGAATGCGTTTGCCTTTGATGAGCTCCAGCACCGCAAGGAAGGTGGCGACAATCTCGTTGCGGCTTTCGGCGTGGTCGAACAGTCCCGAAAACTCGCAATGCCCCTCTTTGGCAAGGCGTTTCATGACGTGAAGAATCTTTTCGTTCACGCTGACATGGCGCGTCGTGCGGATGAGATTATCGAGCTTTCCGACATTCTGTTTTGCCTCCAAAAGCTCGACGTTGCGCTCATACACGCGCCGATAGGCATCGGTAAGCACCGAAAGCTCGTGCGTGAGCTTATATTCCTTTTCTGCCGGTTCTTCCGGAAGCTCGCTCGGCGGCTTTTCAAAGCGGCCGCCATAGGTGAATTCCAGCTCATGCAGCACCTCCGCCGTCTGCTTGGCACGCTTGTATTCAAGCAGCAAATCGACAAGCTCTTGACGCGGATCTTCCTCGTCCTCGTTTTCGGGTTTCGGCAGCAGCAAGCGCGATTTGATCACCATGAGCTGTGCCGCCATAACAATGAATTCCGAGGCAACCTCCAAATTGAACAGATCCATCTGGTGGATGTATTCCATATATTGATCGAGGATGAGTGCGATCGGGATATCGTAGATGTTCACCTTGTTTTTGGCAATGAGAGCCAAAAGAAGGTCGAGAGGCCCATCGAAGATTTCAAGATGGAACGTCAAATCGTCCGTTTCGATGGTGATGGAATCAGGCATTTGTGCTTCGGCAAGCGCAAGGTCCTTGTTTTCGTTCATCGTCAACACCTTAACCGTAGATCAGCTTGATTAACGGCGTAAAAATAAAACCAACCACTGTCAAAATGCCGTTTAACAATCCGCTTGACAAGAAGGTTAATATGTTGTCGAGTGCGCCCTGATACAAAAGCACAAACATGGCAAGCATGATATAGCGTTCGTATTTGAGATAGTAATACGCGATTTTTCCCGGCAATGCTGCCGAAAGAATGCGTGAGCCGTCCAAAGGCGGAATGGGTAACAGATTGAACACGCAAAGCGACGTGTTAGCCATGATAAACGAAAAGCAAAAGCTTAACCACACTTCGCCGGGAATGCTCACTTTTGCGGAAATCGGCAAAAAGATGAGAAACAGGTAGTAAACAATCGTGCCAAAAAACGCAAGAAGTAGGTTGGAAAAGGGTCCTGCAAGCGAAACGATGCAAAGATCGCGCTTATAATGCTTAAACCGGCGCGGATTGATGGGCACGGGCTTTGCATAGCCGAAGCCGAACACAAGCATCATGACCGTACCGATCGGGTCAAGATGAGCAAGCGGATTGAGTGTCAGTCTGCCGTGGTCGCGCGCGGTCGAATCGCCGCAGAGGTAGGCGGCATAGCCGTGCGAAAGCTCGTGTACACTGAGAGAGATCAGAATGATAATAATGTATAAAAGCAGAGAAATGATGGTCTGAGCGGAAAAATCACCGCTCTTGATCATGTTAAGAAGCATGGCAGATCCTTTCTTCGGATTTTTGTTTACTCGTCATACAGTACGCTTAAAAAGCCCTGTTCCTCCAGTCCTTCAAAGTGCCGCTGGCGCAGCACCTCGTACACAGCAATGGCGGCGGAGTTGGACAGATTCAAGCTGCGCAAGCTATCGCGCATGGGAATGCGGACAGTGCGTTCGAGGTTCTTTTTCAGTATCGATTCGGGAATCCCTGCCGATTCCTTGCCGAAAATGAGGTAGCACGGGTTCGGATAGGCGATATCCGTGTAGCAGCGCGGCGCCTTGGTGGAAAAATAGAAGTATTCGCCGCCTTTTGTGCGTTCGTAGAAATCCTCGATGTCTTTGTAGTAGGTGATATCGAGTTTGTCCCAATAATCAAGCCCGGCACGCTTTAATTTCGCGTCAGTAACCGTAAAGCCCATCGGCTCGATAAGGTGCAGCGACGCGCCGGTGGCGGCGCAGGTGCGGGCGATGTTGCCGGTATTCTGCGGGATTTCCGGCTCCAATAAGACAATATTCAGTGCATTCATCGGGTAAAAAGTCCTTTTTGTTTAATAACCGAGCTCTTCGGCAACCAAAATCACCTTAATGCGGTCTTTGGTGCGTTGATGGCTCATAACGACATAGTCTGCGCAAATGCGATCCTCACCGCGGCAATGCATACACATTCCGGTCGTGCGGCAGGGCGTATCGGTCGAAAGACGCACGGCATTGGCAGGCGCGGCAACAGCTTCCACACGCGCTTTGGCTTCGTCAAGATCTTTGACGATTTTGTTGTAACCGGCAAGTACGATCACGCTGTCCGGTCCATAGAGCATGGCAGCCACACGGTTTCCGGTGCCGTCGACGTTGTATAATTCACCGTTTTCGGTAACGGCGTTGGTGCTTGTGATATAGGCATCTGCCGAAAAGGAATCGCGGAAAATCCGTTTGATCTGCTCGCGCGTCAGCCCTTTTTCGTAGCGGTCGAGAAAATGATACTCTCCGGCACGCAGCTCGCTGATCACACCGGCTTCAAACAGCGACATTGAGCCGCCAACCGCCACCGTGCTGCCTTCATCGAGCATATCCTGCAGGATATCAAGTGCTTCGGCAGCATTTTCGGCGCATTCACACACCATATTGTTGCGGCGCAGAGCTTTTGCCGTGCGTTCCATACGCAAGCGGATGATATCGTACTTATTTTTGTCCATTTCCACAAAGATACACCTCGTTTCGGATTTGTTTTACAGATAAGGGTAGTATAGCACAACTCCGCGATAATTTCAATCGTTTTTCATGTTTTTCCCGAAAATATCGGCAAAAAAACACAGACGGCACGATTTTATGCCGTCTGTGCAGATAGGATATTCCGGTTTTAGTTTTTCGGTTTGTAAACCGACGCACTTTCGCAAAGCGGTTTGAAAGTTTCAATGCTTTCCACGACAAAGATACGAACCTCATCAAAGTATGAGGCATCAAAATCAAGGTTCAAGAGTGTTTCACCGTAAAGCTTCGTATCGCCGTCCACAAAAACCGTCTTCATACGGACATATCTTTCGTTCTTGAAACCGGCAATCACAACGATGCAGTCGCGCCCCTGCGGATCGACACTGAAGAAGCCGTAGCGCAAATTGTCAGCATGTCCTATGGTCAGCACCGGACTTCCCACACCACGGCGATAAGCGGCAATATCGCTTTTTACGGTATAGCCGTCCACGGTGACCGTGCAATAGTAATACTTATTCTCGCCGACCGTATCGGGAAGCGTCAGAACCGACGCGGTTTGACCTTCGAGCTTGGTTCCCGAAGAGAATATATAACTTCCGTTCCAACCGTATTCGAGGGTGTATTCATATGCCGTTTCATACCATTGATAGGTAATTTCTTGATCCTCATAACCGGCGGCTTTCACGGCTTCCACCGACATTGTTCCGCTCTCGTCTGCTCCAAGGATGAGCTCCTTCGGTTGGGTCACGATGACAACGGGTGCATTCCGCACTTCGACATTTTCCAAAGAGCTTTTATAT
>URCT01000045.1 GCA_900546385.1 uncultured Eubacteriales bacterium
CACAAAAACTTGCCACTGGCAACTTTTTGCACGTCCGAGCGGCATTCCCGGCGGCCATGCCGCCTTTTTGTGTTGCCTGCGGCGGCGATTTTTTCCGCCTTGCGGCAGTGTCCCTGCCGGGACAGCACGCTCCGCGTGCTTTTCGCCGCCGATTCGCGGCTTGCCCAACTTTTTGATGCAAAAAGTTGAGCAAAAACGCGCTTCGCTTTTCTTTCAAAAGAAACTTTCAAAAGAAAAGCGAAGGCAAAACGAAGAACCGCATTCGTCCGAATGCGGTTCTTCTTGCATATCGCTTCTATTTTAATAGGCCTTGCCCCAGTAGACAAGCTTCTTGGCCGGACGTCCGCAGCAAACGCAGACATCGCTGAGTTTCTCTTGCTCAAACGGAATGCAGCGTGAGCCAACACCGGTCAATTCCTTGACCTTGTCTTCGCATTCCTCTTCGCCGCACCACATCGCACGCACAAACCCATCGCCTTTTTCGGCAAGCACCTTGTTGATCTCATCGATGCTCGTGCAGTTGTAGGTGTGCTTTTCGCGGTTCTCAAGCGCAATGGCATACATACCGTCACGCACTTCGACAAGCTTTTTCTGAATGCCGTCAGCAAAGGCCTCTAATGCCTCATCAAGCGGCAGGAACGATTTTTCGCGGTTGTGACGCGTGACAACAACGCATTGCTTGTTTTCGATGTCCTTCGGACCGATCTCCACACGTACCGGAACGCCCTTCATCTCGTATTCCGCAAACTTCCAGCCCGGGCTGTTTTCGCTGTCGTCGAGCTTGACACGAATGCCGCAGGCCTTTAACTTGTCGTATAACTTTCTTGCCTCGTCGAGAACGCCCTCTTTGTGTTGGGCGACCGGCACAATAACCACTTGAATCGGTGCGACTGCCGGCGGCAGAACCAGTCCGTTGTCGTCGCCGTGCGTCATGATGATGGCACCGATAAGACGCGTGGTCGTGCCCCACGAGGTCTGGTGCGGATATTCATCCTTGTTGTCCTTGGTTTTGTATGTAATGCCAAAGGCCTTTGCAAAGCCGTTGCCGAAATAATGGCTGGTTCCGGCCTGAAGCGCCTTGCCGTCGTGCATGAGCGCTTCAATGGCATAGGTGTCCTCCGCACCGGCAAATTTGTCGGACGGCGTTTTCGGACCTTTGACAACCGGCATGGCAAGCGAATTTTCACAAACGTCTGCATAGACGTTCAACATCCGCAGCGTTTCTTCAATGGCTTCCTCAGCCGTCGCGTGCATGGTGTGACCTTCCTGCCAGAGAAATTCGCGCGTGCGAAGGAACGGACGCGTCGTCTTTTCCCAACGTACCACGCTGCACCATTGGTTGTATAACTTCGGCAGATCACGGTAGGAATGGATGATGTTTGCATAATGCTCACAGAACAGCGTTTCCGAGGTCGGACGCACGCAAAGACGCTCGGTCAGCTCCTCGTTTCCGCCGTGCGTGACCCATGCCACCTCCGGCGCAAAGCCTTCGACGTGGTCTTTTTCCTTGTTGAGCAGGCTTTCCGGGATGAACATCGGCATATAGACGTTTTCATGTCCGGTTTCCTTGAACTTGTCGTCCATAATGCGCTGAATGTTTTCCCAAATCGCATAGCCGTAGGGACGGATGATCATGCAGCCCTTGACGCCGGAATAATCCGCAAGGTCGGCATTTTTGACGATGTCGGTGTACCATTGGGCAAAGTCCACATCGCGTGAGGTGATTTTTTCCACCATTTTTTTGTTGTCGTTTGCCATTTTTATATATCCTTTCGATTTGATTCGGTTTCTTGTTTAGCCGAGCAGCTTTTCGAAAGCAGCTTTGTAGGCATTCCGTTTTTCTTCGGCGGCTTCCTTTGTCTTGTCGGAAACCAAATAATACAGCTTGATTTTCGGCTCTGTGCCGGACGGGCGAATGACGGTCGAATCGCCGTTTTCAAGCGTGTAGAAAAGCACATTCGATTTCGGCAGTCCGGTCGGCGCGGTTTTTCCGTCTGCATCGGTGATAAGGCCGGTCTTGTAATCGGCGACCGACGCGACCTTGACGCCGGCAATTTCTTTCGGCGGATTTTGACGCAAGCCGTCCATGAGAGAACTCATTTTGGCAAGACCGTCAAGTCCCGGCAGAACGATGGTGCCGATGCCTTCGGAATAGTAGCCGTATTTTTCGAAAATGCCGCAAAGCACCTCATACAGGCTCTTGCCGCGAGCGCGGTAAAAGGCGGCCATTTCGGTGATGAGCATAGCCGCACAGACGGCATCCTTGTCGCGTGCATACGTGCCGGACAGGTAGCCGTAGCTTTCTTCAAAGCCGAAAATATAGGTGTGCGAGCCGGTTTCTTCAAATTCTTTGATTTTTTCGCCGATGAACTTAAAGCCGGTGAGGACGTTGATCATGGTCACGCCGTTTGCTTCGCAGATTTTGTCAGCAAGCTTGGTGCTGACGATGGATTTGACGGCGGCGGCATTGGCCGGCAGCTTATTTTCAAGCTTTCTTGCTTCAATGATATAGGAAAGCAGCATAACGCCGATTTGGTTGCCGGTGAGCGGCACGAATTCGCCGTTTGACGCGCGCACGATAACGCCGGCACGGTCGGCGTCCGGGTCGGTGCCGATGAGAAGATCACAGCCGTTTTCTTCGGCAATCTTCATGGCAAGCGCAAAGCCGGCCTTATCTTCCGGGTTCGGGCTTTTAACGGTCGGAAAACGTCCGTCGGGAACCATCTGCTCCGGAACGCAGTACAAATGCTTGAGCCCGGCGCGTTTTAATACCTCCGGCACAAGAATGCGGCCGGTTCCGTGGAACGGCGTGTAAACGACCTTGAAATCGTCGGCAACGTCGGGAATGGCATTCGGGCGAATGCGCTCGGCCAGCACGACCTTCATATAAGCCTCATCGACCTCTTGGCCGATGATCTGGATAAGCCCCGCTTTTTTGCCTTCTTCAAAGCTTACAAGCTTGACGCCGGTGAAGATATCGACCTTTTCGATAGCAGCCGAAACCACGTCTGCCTGTTCGGGTGAAATCTGTGCGCCGTCCTCCCAATAGGCCTTGTAGCCGTTGTAAATGCTCGGGTTATGCGACGCGGTCACATTGATACCGGCCTTGGCGTGCAAATGCCGCAGAGCAAACGAAAGCTCCGGCGTGGGACGCGGCGCATCGAACAGATAAGCGCGGATGCCGTTGGCGGCAAGCACGCGTGCGGAAATTTCCGAAAAGACATCGGATTTAATGCGCGTATCCGACGCAATAACGACGCCCATTTCTGCGCCGCCGTCTTTTTTGACAAGCTCGGCAAGGCCTTGGGTCGCCTGCGCGACGGTATAGATGTTCATGCCGTTCGTACCGGCACGGATAATGCCGCGAAGACCGCCTGTGCCGAACGCAAGCGGAAAGGCGAAGCGTTCTTCGATCTCTTTCGGGTCGTTTTTGATGGCGGTAAGCTCGGCGCGAAGCTCTTCGTCGAGGTCTTGATTGGCTAACCATTTTTTGTATTCGGTGATGGAATCGGACATAAGTGTTTCTCCTTTTGGGGCGTATATCAAAAATTATGCATTCTGCTCTTCAAGCTGTTTGAGTGCCTTGGCAAGCTGATCCGGGCAGGAGGTGCCCTTAAAGCCGCACTGGATGCCGGAGAGCTTTTCGATGGCATCCTCGATGCGCATACCGGTGGCAAGCGCGGCGACGCCTTTGGTATTTCCGGCACAGCCGCCTTCAAAATCGATGTGTGTGATGATTCCGTTTTCGGTCTCAATGTGGATGGCGCGCGAACATACGCCGCTCGGTTTGTAGGTTAATTTTGCCATGACGGCACTTCCTTTCGGGTGAGGTTCGGCAGAACAGAGACGTGTCTGCACATAATTACAGTATAGTATAGCATAGTTCTTTGAATTTTACAAGCGTTTTGACGGGAAAAATCGCAAAAAGCGGCAAAAAAGTTGCTTGGCGGCAGCGGTAGAGAGTTGACGAGCGGCTTGCGGCAGTTGTGCGTGAAACCGGGCGGAGCGGATTTTGCGCATCACTACATATGAATATATGGTAAAAAAACAACAATATAAGTGTTAAAATGAGAACTTATGTTTGAATTTTCGGAAAAAATAGAGTATAATGGAAGCAATATAAACCGAAGAAAGCAGCTTCGCGGCTGTCATGTGTCGGGAAGGGGATTTGCATGGATAAGCTCAAACCGAAGGAAAAAAGGGTCTTGGATTTTATCAATCAGACCATCGATGAACAGGGATATCCGCCGTCGGTACGGGAAATTTGCTCGTCGCTCGGCATCAAATCCACATCGACGGCACATATGTACATCGAGCGTCTTGCCTCCAAAGGCTACATTGAAAAATTGGCCGGAAAAAGCCGCGCTATCAAGAAAAACGATGAAGGTGCCGAGGAGGGCAAACGCTATCGTGTGCCGCTCGTCGGGCAGGTCGCGGCCGGGCTTCCGATTTTGGCGACTCAGAATTTGGAGGGCTACATCACCTATTCCACCTTCCGCACCTACGACGAAAGCAAGCTGTTCTGCCTGAAAATCAAGGGCGAAAGCATGATTGAAGCCGGTATTTTTGACGGTGATTATGTGGTCGTGGAACAGCAGAGCGTGGCGGAAAACGGCGAAATCGTGGTCGCGCTTGTCGGAGAAGAAGCCACCGTCAAACGCTTTTTCAAGGAAAACGGCCATTTCCGCTTACAGCCGGAAAACCGCACCATGGAGCCGATTATCGTGAGCGACGTGGCGGTTTTGGGCAAGGTGATTGCACTCATCCGCTATTATGCATAGCGTGCGGCGTTTGGTGTCGGTATTGGCCGATGCGGCGCGCGTGTACTACGAAGACGGCGGCTGTCCGATCTGCGCACGGGAGACGAGCGGCGGACGCTTATGCGCCGCTTGCGAGACGGCTCTCGGTTTGGCGCGCTTGCCGCAGCCTGCGTTTGTCTTACAGCGGCCGAACGGACGCACCCATGCCGGAAACGCCGTCCAGAACACCGAACCGCTTGACTGCCGCTCGGTCTATGCCTATGAAAGTGACGCGGTGCGCAAGCTGTTATTTTATCTGAAAGAATACCCGGATCGCCGCATCGTTCAAGAGTTTGCCGCGCGGCTTTGCGAAATTCTGCCCGACAGCCGGAAAGCTGACCGAACGCTGTTTGTCAACATTCCGCGCAGTGCGGCCGGAAGGCGCAAGTATGGCTTTGATCAGGCGGCGCTCCTTGCTTCGACGGCAGCGCGCTTGCTTGACCGATCGGGCACTTTGGCGCAAAGCGGTCAAAAGCCTTGCACACAAGCCGTATGCTTTGCCGATTTGTTGGCGGTGCGCCCGTTCGGCAAGGTGCAGAAGGCCTTAACGGCGCGTGAGCGTGTGGCCAACAAAAGCGGACGATTGTATGTGCGTCCGTTTTTCCGTCGTTTGCCGTGGATCCCGCGGCATATTGTGATTACGGATGATGTGATCACCACCGGCTCAAGCGTGCTTGCGGCGGCGGAAACGCTGCACAAGTGCTTTCCGAATGCCGAAATTTCCGCGCTGTCGCTTGCCGCAGTCACACGGTACAGAGACGGTGAAACCTCTTGAAGATGCGATATTGTTACAGAAGAAAGAAGAACGTTCATGCCAGCAAAAAGAACACCCGATATTAAGCCGAAAACGGCCAAAACGCCGTCCGGTGCTGCCAAAAATGAGAAAGGCAAAAACGAAAAAGCGGCCAAACAGCGTGAAGAGAATCTTCGGTTAAAAGAAGAGATTAAAACGCTCAAAAAAAGCCGTGACCTCGAAAGCACCTTTTCCTATAATTATATGCCGTATATACTGCTGTTTCTCGGCCTGTTTTTGGGAATCTGCTTTATCATTCCCGAAAAAATGGGCTTTGTCGGCTATTTGGTGCGGTTTTTGCGCGGCTTGTTTTCCGCAGGCGCGGCCTTTTTGCCGGTTTGCCTGATTGTCGAGGCTCTGCTCTGGAAAAACGATATGAAGCACGGCCGTTTGAAGGCCAAAGCCTGTATCGATGCCGGGTTTATCGCTTCGGTCGCCATTTTGACGCATTTGGTTTCGATTACCTCTGCGCCGGAAGCGGAAAAAGTGTTGTTTGACGGCTATCGGCTGCTTGGCGACGACAGTCTGTATGCGCTTGGAAAGCTGTATAAGGGCGGCGGCATCATTGGCGGCGTGCTTGCCAATGTCATGCGGATGATTACCGACCTTGGCGCATGGATTATCGCGGTTTTTGCGGTGGTATTGCTCGCCTTTGCCGTACTCGGCATTACGCCGCTCGACATTGCCGCATATCTCGGCGAACGGGTCAAATCCGGCGTGTACAATGCACGCGTGCGCCGCAAAGAGGATTTACGCCGGCAGATCGACCGTGAAAAGCAGCTGCCGCTTACCGAAGAACCGGTCATGCCCAAAAAGAAGAAAGCGTATCTTGCCGGCGTAGGCGATGACGACGAAACGGAAATAACGGATAAAACAAGCGAAAAAACCGTCGAACCGGAGGCGGAAGCCGCCCGGCCGCAAACAGATCCGGATAACGTTTTCGATTCGGATGAATGCGGCGACGACAAGCCGGAATTTCCGGAGCTTGCCATTTCGCCGGATGCGGTGCGCCTTGCCACCGGCAGTGCGGCGAGTACGTTTGACGCGGTGACCGAGGATGAAGCCGTAACGCCCGACCCGGCGGTGTACGACAGCATCAAAGATCGCGTGCGCTTTACCGATAAGCCTGACGCGGCGCATGACGGCGAAGCGGCGGAAAGCGCGGACGAAGACGATTTGTCGGACAAGCCGACAGAAGACTCGAACGTGGAAGAAATCAATCTTGCGGATATTTTCACCGAGGATGCCGTGATCGCCGCTGCCGGCGTTACCGCCGATACATCGGTGCTTACCGGCACGGGCGACGGTGCGGAGCTTGCGGCAAGTGCCGAAGAGACCGGTGAAAAACAAGAGGTGAAGGTAGAGCCGAAGCCGGATCCGGCGGAATTATACCGTTTTCCGGACATCGACTTTTTGCAGAAAGATCCCAACCCTGCCACCTTTGCCGTGACCGATGAAATCAAGAGCACCTCGGTGAAGCTTGTCGAAACGCTTGCCAACTTCGGCGTTAAAACCAAAATCACCAACATCTGCTGCGGCCCGACGGTCACGCGCTACGAATTGCAGCCGGAGATCGGCGTGCGCGTCAAGTCGATCCAAAACCTTTCGGACGATATCGCCTTGCATCTTGCGGCGGCCGGTGTACGTATCGAAGCACCCATTCCCGGCAAACAGGCGGTCGGTATCGAAATCCCGAATAAGACGGTTTCGACGGTGTATATCCGGAATTTGATTGAAAATCCCAAATTTGCCCAACAGAAGAGCCGCCTTTCGGTGTGCTTAGGCATGGACGTTGCCGGAAGCCCGGTGTATATGGACATTGCCAAAATGCCGCACTTACTCATTGCCGGTGCGACCGGTATGGGTAAATCGGTGTGTATCAACAGCTTTATTGTCAGCCTTTTGTATAAGGCGCGTCCGGACGAATGCCGGTTATTGCTCATTGACCCGAAAAAAGTGGAATTCGGCGTGTACAACGGGATGCCGCACCTTCTTGTCCCGGTCGTGAGCGACCCGAAAAAGGCAGCCGGTTCGCTTGCCTGGGCTGTCAACGAAATGGAACGCCGCTTCCAGCTCATTGAAGAAGTCGGCGTGCGCGACATCGATTCCTATAATAAAGCCACCGAAAACGACCCGGAAAAAGAGCATATGCCGAAGGTGGTCATCATCATCGACGAGCTTGCCGACCTCATGATGACGGCGCGCGACAGCGTGGAAAACTCCATCTGCCGTATCGCGCAAAAGGCAAGAGCCGCCGGTATGCACCTTGTCATCGGTACCCAGCGTCCGTCGGTTGACGTCATCACCGGCCTTATCAAGGCCAACGTGCCGTCGCGTATTGCCTGCACGGTAGCATCGCAGGTCGATTCGCGCACCATCATCGATGTGGCCGGCGCGGAAAAATTGCTCGGCCGCGGTGATATGCTGTATGCGCCGGTCGGTAGCATGAAGCCGATCCGCGTGCAAGGCTCGTTTGTGACCGACAGTGAGATCGAGAAAATCATCGACTTCTTAAAGAGCGGCACAGAGGCCGTTTACGATACCGATATCATTGACAGCATCGAGCGCGAAGCCGAACATTGCGGCGAAAAGAAGAAAGGCCGCGGCTCTTCGGAGGACGGCGGCGACGAATACGACACAGAGGATCGCGATTCGATTCTCGAGTCGGACGACGCAATGTTCGATGCCATCAAGGTGGCGGTGGATGCCAATATGATTTCCACGTCGCTGCTACAGCGCAAGCTGTCGCTCGGCTATTCCAGAGCGGCACGCATTGTCGATAAGCTGGAAAAACTCGGCATTGTCGGCCCGTTTGAAGGCTCTAAGCCGCGCAAGGTGCTGATCACGCCGCAGGAATATCTGGAACTCAAAATGAATCACGGACGGTAATTTTCAAAACGAAAACGGACGGCGAAAGGAGCGCGGCAAGATGCGAAAAAAGACGTTTGCACTGTATCCGAACGGAAAAGCGCGCCATCAAACGGTCAAGCTTTTGGCTCTTGTCATCGCGCTTGTCTATGTGGCGTTCACCGCGCTTCATGATAAAAACGAGCGTAAAAACGCCCAAACGGCTTTTTTACAGGCAGACGGTCTCTTTGCCGCCTATTTTATCGATGTCGGCCAAGGCGACGCCACGCTTCTTGTTGCACCGAACGGTGAGAGTATGCTCATCGACTGCGGCCCGACGGAAAATGCCGATTATCTCATCAAATACATGAACGATGTCGGCGTGCAGACGTTAGACTATCTGATTCTCACGCATCCGCATGAGGATCATTACGGCGGCGCCAGTGCCGTCATCGAGAATTTCCCGGTGGAAAACTTTCTCATTCAGGGCGACAGCACCGAAATGTATCCGTATGACCGCCTTATTTACATGGTCACGCACAACCGCTTTGACACGGAAACGGCGGTGATCGGCGCGTATATCGACGATAAGTTCACGTTTGCGGACACGGCAGAGTTTCGGATCTTTGCGCCCGAAAAGGCCGATCCGGACGACGCCAACGAATCCAGCCTTGCGCTTAAGCTTGTCTATGGCGAAACGTCGTTTTTGTTCACGGGCGACGCGGAAAAAGGCTCGGAAAACGCGATGCTTGCCGATGGCTATAACCTGAAAGCCGATGTGTTCTCCACCGGACACCATGGCTCGGCCACCTCCAATTCCGACGGCTTTATCGCGGCGGTTTCGCCGACATATGCCGTCGTCAGCTGCGGCAAAAACAACAGCTACGGTCATCCGCACAAGAAAACGCTTGCCACCTTCGAAAAATACGGCGTGACGGTGTTGCGTACCGATGAAAGCGGCGATATCGTGCTGTTGTCCGACGGAAAAAGCGTTGTGTACGACGATGCAACCGGTTCGGCACGCGCCGAACGCAAAGCCGCTGCCTGAAAACAGAGCCTATGTTGAAATAACACCGGCCTTTTCGCCGACGCCCGTCTCGTGAGCGTCGGCGTTTTTGTCGGGACAGAGCGAAAATTTGCCGAGCGGCGTGCCGTTCGCGTCAAAATACTCCACCGTGCCGTGCGTTTCGGAAATCGATGCCCGATAGGAAATGACCGGTGCATTGCCTTTCGGAACGGTGAGGAAAATGCCGTCCGGATTGGAAAAATGCGTTTGGTGCGCATAAACGCCGAAGGCGTGTTCCGCGGCGATTTCGACAGTATCAAACTGCGCGGAGGCATACGAGAGCATGGCCATATGGTCGTTCCAATCGTTGCCGTCGTCGAGCGTGACGGCGATGAACAGCGAACCGTCCTTTTCGGCGGCACTCACAAGGCAGCGTCCGGCCGCTTTGGTAAAGCCGGTTTTCACGCCGACGGCACCGTCATACAGCCGCAGAAGCTTGTTGTGATTGAAAAAATAGCGTGTTAATTCGCCGTCCAAGGAGGGCGAAATGTGTTTTTTGGTCGCGACGGTGGTTCGAAAGAATTCGTTTTTCATGGCTTCGGCGGTGATGCGCGCAAGCTCGTAGGCGGTGGTGTAATGCCCGTCGGCGGAAAGCCCGTGCGGATTTTCAAAATGTGTGTCGCACAGCCCGAGTGCGGCCGCTTTTTGGTTCATGAGGGCGGCAAAAGAGGGAATATCGCCGGCCGCCGCCACGGCAAGCGTGTGTGCCGCGTCGTTGCCTGATTCGAGAAGCAGTCCGTATAACAGCTCCTTCACCGTAATTTTCTCGTTCTCACGCAGGTAAATCGACGAGCCTTCGACAAGCGTTGCCTCCTTGGGAACGGTGACGACCGCATCAAGCGGCAAATGCTCGAGAACGACCAGCGCGGTCATGATTTTGGTGGTGCTTGCCATGGGAAGGTGCAGATTGCTGCTTTTTTCGTATAAAACCGCGCCGCTTTTGCCGTCAATTAAGCAGGCCGCCTTGGCATAGGTCTGCGGCGGTGAGCCGGTGCTTTCCCCTAAAAGCGGAACGGTTACCGAAACGGGAAGTGACGGTGCGGCGGTGTTGTATTTTGCGGAAAGACCGACTACGGCGACACAGCAGAATAAGGCGATACAGGCGGCAAAGCAGAGAAAAAAGCCCGACGCGGCCGTTTTTTTGCGTGTTCGGCATGGCGGTGCGGACGGCAAGCGGATACATTTCATAGACATACGGCCTTTCGAACGGTTGATAAAGAAGGACGGCTTTCGGCGGCAAGCGTGCCGCAGAGGACGCTTATAGAAATATACGGAAGAATTTCACAAAATATGATTGACAAAGTTTCGACGAGTGTTTATAATAAGACCGTACATTTTTTTGGAGAAACAAACATGGCTTATACCTATCAGATTCGAAGAATTCTCAGCTATACACGCCGGGCGGTCGATGATTTTCACATGATCGAAGAGGGCGACCGGATCGCCGTCGGCTTATCCGGCGGCAAGGATTCACTTGCGCTTTTGTGTTCGCTCGCGTCACTGCGCGGCTTTTATCCCAAGCATTTTGAGCTGGAAGCCGTGACCATGGATCCCGGTTTTTACAAGGCCGGTATGGGAAGCGAAGCCGAAACGCGCGAGGGCTTTGCGCACCTTGCCGCGCTGTGCGAACAGCTCGGCGTGCATTTCACGCTTTTTGAAACCGAGCTTGCAAAGCTGATTTTCGACGAGCGCAAGGAGTCTAATCCCTGCTCGTTATGCGCCCGTATGCGCCGCGGGATGTTACATGACCGCGCCAAGGAGCTTGAATGCAACAAAATCGCACTCGGGCATCATTTTGACGACGCCGTCGAAACGTTCATGATGAATCTGTTCAATGAGGGACGCATCGCCTGTTTTTCGCCGGTGACGTATCTCGACCGTAAGCAGATTACCATGATCCGGCCTCTTGTGTATGCGCCGGAAAAGGATATCCGCTATTTTATCAACCATTCCGATCTGCCGGTGCTTGGCAGTCCCTGTCCGATGGACAAGACCAGCGACCGCGAACGCTACAAAAAGATGCTTGCTGCCATGGACAGAGAAAACAAAGGCTTAAAGCACCGCATTTTGGGTGCGATGCAGAAAGCGGACATCGACGGCTGGCAGCCGAAAAAGAACTAAAACCGACATCCGGTTTCGGATTGCCGTAAAATAAAGGAGAATAAAAGATGCTTGTAAATGCAATGACATTCAATATCCGTTTTGATACGCTTGACGACGGTGCAAACTGCTTTGAGGGCAGAAAGGCACTTATCAAAGAGTTCATCGACCGCGAAAAACCGGATGTTATCGGTTTTCAGGAGGTTATGCCGCATGTGCGCGAATGGCTGTGCGGCAACCTGCCGGATTACACCGTTTTGGGCATGGGACGAAATCCCGACTATTCCGGCGAAAGCGTGTCGATTGCTTACCGCAAGGATGTGTTCGACCTTGTCAAATTCGACCAGTTCTGGCTGTCCGATACGCCGGATGTGCCCGGTTCGCGCTATGTGCTCGACCAAAGTCCCTGCCCGCGCATTTCCGTGCAGGCAACGCTTGTTTCCCGCAAAGAAGGCAAGCTCTTTACGTTCGCAAACACCCACCTCGACCATGTCGGCGCGTATGCCCGTCTTTGCGGGGCGTCGCTTCTCATGACAAAACTGCTTTCCGAAAACAAGTATCCGTTTATCTTAACCGGTGATTTCAATGCCCTTCCGGACGAGGCGTCCATCAAGGAAATCAAGAACCTCAAGGGCGTTCATGATTTAACGGCTGCCGTCAAGGAAACCACCTATCACGGCTACGGCAAGGAGACAGGCTGCAAGATTGATTACATTTTCTCCAATAAAACCGCCGTCAAAGGCACTCTTACCGTCCATAAGGACAAAAAGGGCGAGGTTTGGCTGTCTGACCACTATCCGATCTCTGTGACTGTTGATATTCACTGAATTTGACACATAAATTCCTTTTTTCGGCATATACTGTCTATACACCGAAAAAAGGAAAGGGGATTTGTGTGAGACAGCAAGAAATAAAGCCGCAAAACGATGTTTATCGCGAAATGGTCGAACGGTATTGTCATGTAGTCGATTCCAATGTGCCGGTCTGCCGTTATACCGAGAACGGGAAAACGGTTTTTGAATGCTCAAAACGGGCGTATTGTGAAAAAAACGGCGGCTGTCATAACAACCGCTACCGCTAAAGCCGGTTGCTCTTGTGAAAACTACACAAGATGCTCCGGTCAAAATGAACATTGTGCACAAAAATCGCGCGCGTGTAGATTTTGTATTTACAACGCCGCGATTTTTTGCTATAATATACTATGGATCGGCTGTGGTTCTGTCGGAGGATCGAAGCGGATTCCGAATATTTCAACCCAAAAGTAAAAGGAGAAAGCAATGAAAAAAAGAACATTGACACGTTTGGCTCTCGTTTTGGCACTGCTTGCATTTTTTGCAGCCGCGGCGTTTGCAGCGGAAGATGTCCGCGTTGCGCTTGACGATAAGCTTTCGTTCCGCGGTATCAACGCGAACGTTTCGGATGGCGTGCTGGATTTGGAGCTGACCGGCAAGAATGACAAAAACGAATCCCCGGCCATCTTCTTCCCGGGCGTTGATATTGACGCGAGCGTTTACCGCTACATAAAAATGGAAGTAAAGAGCGACGTTCAGCCGCAGTCCAAAGGCTTTTCGCACGCTTTTTATTTCCGCACGGAGGGCGCACCGAACTTTTCCGAAGACAAAAAGATTTCGGTGGAGCTGCAGCAGAAATCCGCTGATTTTGTGGAATATACCTTTGATATGGGCGCGCACGGCGATTGGGCCGGCCAGGTCACCGGTATTTTCTACTCGTTCAACGATTTGACCGGCAAGGTGCAGATCAAAAACATCCGTTTTGTTGAGGGCGCTCCAGTCAAGAAAATTACGTTAACCGACGAAGAAAAGATCACCGACCTTCCGACACCTTCCAAAACGGTGATTCCGTCGAAATTTTCCAAGAGCCGCACCTATACCGACGCTTTTACCGACGTTACCGTAAAAGATTGGTTCTATGACGCCGTTTCCGGCGCTTACGAATTCGCGCTTGTCAACGGCGACAGCGCGACGACCTACAATCCCGAAGGCACCATGACGGTGGCGGAAGCCGTGACGCTTGCCTCCCGTATGCATTCGACCGTCAAGGGCGACAAGGCGGCGCTGACGACCGCCGAGGGCGACGCATGGTATTCGAATTATGTAAACTATGCAAAGCAGGAAGGCTTCTTGAAGGACGGCATGTTTGACAGCTTTGACCGCGAGATCAAGCGTCATGAGATGGTTACTCTTTTTGCCGCCGCTCTTCCGGAGGAGTGCTTTGAGACTCTGAATTATGTCACCCACATTCCGGACGTTTCGTCCGACGCAGCCTACGCAAAGGCCGTGTTGATGTTCTACAACGCCGGCATCTGCATGGGAAACGACATTTACGGCACGTTTAACCCCGATTCCAACATCACGCGCAGCGAAGTGGCTGCCATTGCCGACCGCATTGCCGATAAAGCACACCGTTTGGACAAGGATCTTGCCGTCCGCGTCAATCCCGAAAGTGCGTACTGGCTTGCCGACGATTCCGGCTATTCGACGAACAACACGATAAAGGAAACCTTGCAGTCCGGCTGGGATTACGACAACCGCGGCGGTTCGGTCAAATCCAAGGACGAGCCTCCCTATTCGCTCAGCGATATCAGCGCGACCGAACCGGTAACGCTCACCCGCACGCTCACCGTTCAGGATGCCGGTGTTGTGACTACCGAATTCGGCGTTACGTTCAATTCGGCTTTTGACGGCTGGTATATGGAAACGCTCAGCACGTCCGGCACGTCCGTTTACAAGTTCTTTACCAAAAATAATGAATTTTACGTGCTTGATAACGGCGAAGAAAAAGCACTCGGCGTCAAGCCGGTGCTCGGCAAGCCGACCATCATCCGTATCGATACCGACCTTGCCGCAAGAACCAACCGTTATGAGCTTGACGGCAAGAACTGCGGCACCTTCGGCTTTGCCACGGGCGCAGCCATCGACGTTGCCGTGTTCCGCACCGGCACGACCGATGAAGCTATCATGGATACCTCGGTGTATCCGCTCCGCATGTACTGCAACTACCTTGTCAACGATTCCGCACGCACCAAGGTCATCCCGGATTCGTGGACAGTGGAGCAGACCGGCGACATGACTGTCGAGATTTCCGGCGGCGAATTCGTCTTTAACGGCAATACCGGCAAAGCCTCCATGTCCAAATCCTTCAAACCGGTAAGCGGCAATATCAGCACCGAGCTTATCATGCTCTACCCGGATATGGCCGACGGCTTTACCTATGCGCTCACCTCCGGCGGCACACCGATCGTTTCCTTTACTACCAAGGACGGGAAGATGTATGCCAACGGCAAGGAGCTTCGCAGCTACTCGAATTATATGTGGTATATGGTTCGTCTGTATGCCGACACGGCAACCCAGAAAGCCACCATCAAGGTCAGCGGCAAGACCATTGCCACGGATATCCCGTTTGCATCTGCCGCTTCCACCCTTGACGGCTTGTACCTCGCTTCCGAAAACAACGGCGGCAAAACACTGAAATTAGACGATATCATCGTCGAAAAGATCGTCGATTACGCCGATTATCCCTCTGAACCGAAGCTTCCTGCCGGTGCGGACGATTACTTTATCGGCATCAACGTCTGCAACCTGTGGAGAAACGGTCACCATTGGGGTTGGGACAACATTTCGCCGTATGACGAAAACAAGCCGGTGCTCGGCTGGTATGACGAAGGTCTGCCGGAGGTTGCCGACTGGGAAATCAAGTTCATGGTTGAACACGGCATTGACTTCCAGCTTATCTGCTGGTATCATTCGGGTGAGGCACCCTTCAAATCGTTCTACGGCTCCACGCCGAAAGCACTGTTCGAGGGCTTCATGAACGCAAAATACAGCGAAAAGTACGGCAAGTTTGCGCTTCTTTGGGAAGCTGCCAACGGCGCAAGGCCGCAGGATCTAAACGATTTCAAGAGCCGCTTTGTGGAATACTGGGTCGAGTACTTCTTCTCCGATCCGCGCTATATGGTTATCGATAACAAGCCGGTCATGTCTATTTTCGGTGCCGACCATCTGAAGAACTCCTTCGGCGGCACGGAAGCCGGCGTTAAGGAAGCATTTGATTACTTGCGCAGCCGCGTCAAGGAAATGGGCTATGACGATATCATCATCATGGCGTGCGACGGTTCGGACAACAAATCGCAGCTCCAAAGCCTTGCCAATATGGGCATCGATGCCGTTCAGGCATATAACTGGGGCACCATGGCTTACAGCGCAAAATGGAATCAAGAGAAGATTGCCAACCAACAGAAGAACGGCGCAGGCGTACTTCATAACGTTCCCACCGTTTCCACCGGCTTCAACAACATTGCATGGGCTTATACCCGTTATCCGCTCATCACCACCGAAAATATGGAGCAGGTGCTGACCTGGGTGCGTGATTCGGCACTCAACAAGTATGAAATCACCGGCAACGGCGACGAATGGAAAAAGAAATTCGTCATGCTGTCCACCTGGAACGAATACGGCGAAGGTACGTATATGATGCCGGCCGGTCTTAACGGCTTCGGTTATCTCGATACCGTCCGCAAGGTATTCACCAAGGGTACAAACCACACGGATGAACAGCCGAATACGCTCCAGATGGCGCGCCTCGGTCATATGTATCCGATCAACCGCGAAATTATCCGTCCGCAGGGCTATTATGAAGCACCCGAAGCAAGCACGGTGATTTACGAAGAAAAGTTTGCCGAAAACGGCACGGCTCTCTGGGGTTCGGGCAACTGCACCGTTTCGGCTGACGGCGATATTTTGACCGGTACGGCTTCCAACACCGACCCGATTCTCTACCGTCCCGACACTTCGCCGAAGTTCAAGGCGACGGAAATCAAGCAGGTCAAGGTTTGGGTGGACGGTCCGGTCGGCGACAACGTTGAGGTTTACTTCTTGACCGATTCCAGCGGCAGCTGGTCGGCGGACAAGGGTACTTCCGCAAAGATTACCCAAGAAGGTATGCATCCGGTGGTTGTCAACGTTTCCTCGCTTTCGACCTGGACGGGTACGATCACGGCTCTCCGTATCGACCCGATCACCTCGCAGAACAGCTTCCGTGTGGAAAAAGTCCAGTTCCTTGGCAATCCGATTACCGAACGCTTCCTGCTGAACGGCAACGAGGTCGAATTTGACTTTGAGCCGGTGAACGTGGATGGCGACAAGCTGATCCCGTTCTTCCCGGATGACGGTATCGGCTACCGTCTCGGCTGCGCGTACACGTGGGATAAGGTCAACAAGAAGCTGACGCTCACCAAGAACGGCAAGCAGATTGTCTTCACCATGGGCTCGAAGAAGATCACGGTCAACGGCGAACCGGTATCGGTCAACTACGCACCGTATCTTGAGGACGGCATCCCGATGGTTCCGCTGCACTTTATCGTGGATACCTTCGGCTACCAGACCGAGACCAAGACGGCAGATGACGGTGTCAAAGAATTCAACGTCATCACCATTACCAAGGATATTTACGATATCATTTCCAAGCGTGTGGAAAATGAGTGGGAATTTAACCTCACCGGCGACGGCGAAGGCTGGCAGCTCGGCAATGCTACGGCAACCGTTATCGACGGCAGCTTCTACGGCAACGACATGGATCAAAAGGGCGGCTGGGGCGGCCATTATGACCCGGCACTCTCGTCTCCGGCACTCTCGATCGAGGCAAACCGCTACAAGACCTTGAAGGTTCGCATGAAGCATGAGATCCAAGAAGAAAAGACCGAGGAAAACAAGGGCGAATTCCAGCTTGTGGTCTACTTCAAGACAAGCTCGGCCGGACTTTCCGAAGGACGCACCTTCCGTGCCGATCTCGAAAAGACCTCGAATGGCGATTATGTCGAGTATACGTTTGATTTGTCCTCCAACGAAGAGTGGGCAGGAGAGATCACGGGACTCCGTATCGACCCGTTCAACAACGTTCCGGGTGAATTCTGGATTGACTGGATTCG
Source organism: uncultured Eubacteriales bacterium (assembly GCA_900546385.1). Taxonomy (GTDB): domain Bacteria; phylum Bacillota; class Clostridia; order Oscillospirales; family CAG-382; genus UMGS882. The sequence goes on from URCT01000045.1 coordinate 17,550, forward strand.
TTTTGAATAACGAAAAAAGCCGTTTTTGCTCAAAAACAGCCATAAAAGCCCGTAAAAGAGTCTCCCGCACAGAAGAAACTGTGCGGGAGTTCTTTTTGCTTCTGCAAAAAGAACAAAAAAAGCACGCGGAGCGTGCCGTCCCGGCAGGGACACCGCCGTAAGGCGGAAAAATGTTGCGTCAGCAACAAAAAATGCCGCCGAGGGCGGCGGCCGGTTGCCGCAGGCAACACAAAAAGGCGGCTTTGCCGCCGGGAATGCCGCTCGGACGTGCAAAAAGTTGCCAGTGGCAAGTTTTTGTG
>URCT01000046.1 GCA_900546385.1 uncultured Eubacteriales bacterium
GGCTGATATGTACCAGACCGTCCCGGTGTACGCCAATGTCCACAAATGCGCCGAAATCCGCGCCGGCATCAAATTCCACAAGCATGATCATGGCGAAATATTCGCCGACCACCGATTGGGAAATATCGATAATGTTTGCTTCGTATTCGCTGACCTTGGCACTGACCTTGGCGATAATGCCCTTGGCGTCCTTGGCGGTTACCGTGATAACTGCTTTCATGATACGTTCCTTTCCGAAAGGCGGTCTACCGGCGGAAATTTGCCGCTTGGTGCCGCATTGTTTGATTGTTTATTATACACCCAATCGGGGATTTTTTCAAGAGTAAATCTGAAAATTCGGGAAAATGCCGTCCGAAACCGCTTATCGGTCAAGCAAACTTAGTGCATTGCCCGAAAGAATGCGTCGGGTGTCGGCTTCGGAAAAGCCGAGCTCCTTCACGCCGCGCACCGATTCGGCCGGATCCTCCCATGGCGAATCGCTGCCCAAAAGCAGATGAGAAACGCTCATTTTTGCGGCAAGCTTCCGCAGCGTGCCGATGTCCGCTTTAGCGGCCGTGCGCGTCATGGAGGTGTCGAGATACAGATTTTCGTGGAATTCCAACTTTTCCGCCGTTTCCTCCCACAAGTCGTAGCCACCGAAATGCGCGGCAATAAAAATGGTCTGCGGAAACAGCGTGCAGACGCGGTTGATGCGGTCGGGGCCGGTGTGGATGGGTGTGGTAAAGGCGGCATCGTGTCCCGAATGGAACGAAATGAGAAGCCCGAGTTTGCCGCATTTTTCGTAGACCTTGAAGGCTTCGTCACAGTCCAAATCGAAATTCTGATATTCCGGGTGCAGCTTGATGCCGCGAATGCCGTTTTCGGCCAAATAGTCGAGTGTTTGCTCCCATGTGTCCGAGCCGGGAAACACCGAACCGAACGGAATCAGCCGCTCATTTTCCAAAAGGCTGACGGCAAAGCGGTTGACCGACAGCTCTTGGTGCGCGTTGGTGGCAATGTTCAGTACGACCGAGCGGTCGATGCCGCTTTTGTCCATACGGGCGATTAGCCCTGCGGCTGTGCCGTCGTGATAGGGAGTTAAGCCCGAATTTTCGGCAAGCGTGGGAATGGCGAGCGGCGCAAGAAAATCGGGAAACGCGTGGGTATGAAAATCGATGATCATGAAGTATTCCTGCCTTTTTCCGGCATAAAACCGATACAATTTATTATGGCACAGAAAGTGGTATCTGTCAAGGTTTTTTGCATAAAAAAACGCACGCCGAAAGCTCGGAATGCGTTTTTCATCAAAAAGCAATCTTTTTTTAACCGAACGGCTTGAATTTTTGTTCTTCCTTCAAATCGAGGAAATCCACGCGGCGTTCAAAGTCGGTTTTGGCTTTTTCCAACTCTCCATTGTGATGCGCGTCGGTCGCCATATAGAATTTGCAGCCGCATTCCTTGGCGATGAGATATGGCCGTTTGACGCGTGCGATATCGTCGCCGGAATAGGCGCTCGGCTCGAAGTTGATCTCCACGCCCATGCCGCATTTGGCGGTACGCGTGAACAGCTCACGGAAGGTTTTGTCATCCACCATATCGAGAACGGTCAAATGGTTTTGGAAATCGCCCGGCGCCATGAGCGTGCAGGTGATGTGCGCAAGGCCGACCTTATGGAACGGCAGATCAGCGTCAAGAAGTTTTTCGAAGCGTTTGACAAACTGCTCGGCACGGTGTTCGAGGGAGGTGTCTTTTTCGTCGATGGTGAAGCCGACAAAATGCAGATGGGTGGTCGGAACGACGATGAAATCAAGTTTTTCTAACATTTTATCGCCGATGCCGATGGTGTAATTTTTGTCCATATCCACCTCAGCGCCGAAATGATATTCCACTTCATCGTCCTGCGGAAGCGGCAGTGCTTTTTCGATGTGCGCGGTGTTCTGCACGTCGTAAAACTCGACCGAACCGGCTTTGGGCACGGATTCGTCCCAATAGTGGTCGGTAAGGCAGATCTTTTTGAAGCCGTTTGCTTTGGAAAAATCCAAAATTGCTTTCGGCGTTTGCTTGGGGTCATCCGAGCAGAGTGAAAGGCCGGAATGAATGTGATAGTCGTGGTCGCAGATAAAACGCATAGAAATAACCTCTTTTCCCGTCCGTTGAGGGCGTATTATGATCGGCATCAGGCCGTGAACAGACTTCCTTTGAAATATTTTAAGCAGGCACGTGTTTTATCGGGTGCGCAGATCATCAAAATGTGTTTTTCCGCACCGTCCGTATAGAGAAGGCCGAGCGCGTGTGCGTCGGTTTTTTTGCAGGTCCATAAGACGCTCGAAGCGCTTTTGGCGGTTTGTTCCAAGCTTGTGACAGGGAACAGCTTTTCGATATCGCTTATTTTGAATTCACGGACTTTTTTGCGTGTTCGGGCACCGTAAATTTTGTCAAGCTCAAAGCTGCCGGCAGCGATTGTATATTCATATTCGATTTTGGTGAACTGCCACACGAACCATGCGCAGAACACGAGAATGACGGATAGCATAAAGCTGACAGCCGGAATGGTTTTGAGCGTAACGGCAAGCATGGCGGCAAGGAGAGCGGCAGTAAATGCGACAACGCCGATACGGGCTGCAAGCACCTTTCCGGTCGGTTTGACGGGGGAGAGGCATTCGCAATAGTTGGCGAAGGAGCCGCCGAGCGGCGAATCGGGCATGGGAAGAACCTCCTTGAAGGTGAGATGTATATTCCTTATTATGGCACACAATCGGGATTCTGTCAAGCGTTTTTTGCCTGCTTTTTGTGCCTTACAAAAAGTAGGCAAACGTTCCCGGCAGGGAACCTTGCCCCGATAGGGGCAAAAATGTTGCGGCAGCAACAGAAAAAGGCGGCATGGCCGCCGAAAGAAGCCGCGAAGCGGCAAAAGGATTTAGTTTTGTTCGTGTAGATTTGTAGTTTTGTGGGCTGATTCGAGGTTTTGCAAACCTCGATTCAGCTCGCCGCAATGGCGGCTTCGCACGAACAAAATTAAATCCTTTTAAGGAGAGAATCGAGGTTTTGCAAACCTCGATTCAGCGCACCAAAACTACAACTTCGCACAAACCCAATTAAATCCTTTTGCCGCTCCGCGGCTTTCTCATAAAATAGGCTCGCCACAGCCGCGGCGAGCCTACATTAACGGCGCAATCAACTTTAACAGACCGCCGTACAGCCGCCTTAAGAACGTGTTCTTCTTCAGATCGGCTGCATGAATTTCCCGACAGACCGCAAACGTCTCATCAAAATCCGCGCGAATCTCCTCAATGACCGGCAAATCGGCAAAATAGGCTGCACATTCGAAATGCAGATACAAACTGCGGTAATCTAAATTGACCGTGCCGACGGCCGCCCGTCTGCCGTCGCTCTCAAATACCTTGGAGTGCACAAAGCCGGGCGTGTATGTGTAGATCCGCACGCCGCTCGGGATGAGCTCGGAAGCGTGAATTTTGGCAAGCGCAAACGCAATTTTATGATCCGGCACGCTGGGTAAAACCAGGCGCACATCCACGCCGCGCTTGGCCGCATTTTGCAGAGCCGTGGTCATTTCGTTGTCCAAAATGAGATACGGCGTGAAAATGTATATATGGCCGCATGCGGTGTTTATCATGTCCATGTAAACCGTTTCGCCGACCTTTTCGCCGTCAAGCGGACTGTCGGCATACGGAATTACATAGCCTTGCGTTTTTTGCACGTCCGAAACCGATGCAGACAGGTATTTTTCATAGTTTTCCGCATCCGTTTTCCGCGGAATGTTCCACATTTGCAAAAACATGAGCGTGAAGCTGCGCACGGCACATCCGTCGATCCGCACGGCAGCATCCTTCCAATGTCCGAACCGGTTCTTGCGGTTGATGTATTCATCGGCAAGATTGGCGCCGCCCGTGTAGGCGATTTTTCCGTCAATGACGGCAATTTTGCGGTGATCGCGGTTGTTGTAGTGGGTGGATACGAACGGACGAAGCGGCGCAAACATCCGGCATTTGATGCCGCATTTCGCAAGCGTTTTCGGATAATCATACGGCAAAAGCGTGATGGCACACGTGCCGTCATACAACACGCGAACCTCGACACCTTGCGCGGCCTTGCGTTTCAGAATATCCAAAATCCGTCCCCACATTTCGCCTTCTTCGAGGATAAAATACTCCAAAAAGATGAAATGCTCCGCTTTTTCCAGCGTGTCCAACAGATCCAGCCAAAATGCTTCGCCCTCCGGAAAATAGTGCGCATATTCGGCACGGTAGATCGGATATCCGGCCTTTTCGCCGGCATAGCGTGCCATGTTGGCGAGCGCTTTGTCGCTTGCTTCAAGCTCTGCAACCAAGTTCGGGTCGGAAGCGGTGAACCGGCGCGTGCTGTCCAAAACCCGCTGTAAGCGGCGGTGCATAAAATGATGACCGAATTCCTTATCGACAAATAGGTATAACAGTGTTCCGAATACCGGAAATGTCATGATAAGCACGATCCACGACAGCTTGACGGCAGGATTGGCGCGTGAGCTTGTCACATAAATCGCCATGATAAGCGCAATGACCGCAAAGCCGCCGTAAGCCAACGACACATACCGCTCGAAATAGGCAAAAATGCCGAAAAGCCCGGCAAATTGCAGCACGAGCAGCAGAATAATGACCGTCGTTCGTCCGAACAGCACATGAAAAAAGCCGCGTTTGCTCTTTTTCCACAACTCGCTGTCGGCAAGCTTTTCGGTTTTTCCGTCTTTGATTTTTTCGTTTGTTTCCATTAACTCAAAAAATTGTTGTTATCGTTGTCGATAAACCAGCTCTCAATGGGATAGCTTTCTTTGATATGCTTTTTAACGCAGGCGTAGGCGATAAAGTTTTCAATACCGTCCACCATGAGGGCGATGCCGTAGAAAATCATGAGAAAGGCAGCACCTTCAAACGGATCGATGACAAGCAAAACGCCGAAAACAACGCCGATAACCGCCGTTAAAAGCACGATCCACCACGAAGAAAGCCCGGAACGCTTGATATCAAAGGCTAACTGCAATTTGACAAGGCTGTCCGCCACCAATAAAAAGCCCATGATAAACGGCAAAATCGATGCGGCGACATCCGGACGGGCCAGCAAAATACCGCCCAAAACCACGTCAAGCACGCCAAAGGCAAGCTCTCCCGGCAGCGGAAAGCCGAAATATTCGCCGCGGAAATAGAACACAATCTTCAAAAGTCCCCATACGACCATCAGTGCGCCGAACAGCATACCGAACAGCTTTGCGGAGGTTTCCGGAAACAGCACAAAGCAAAGACCGAGAAGAATGCACGCCGCCGAAAGAATAAAAAAGCTCCATTTTGCCTGTTTTGACAGTTTCATAAGAATTTTCCTTTCCTTATATAAATCCGAAAGCGAAACAGACCGCTTCCCTACGCCCAGTATAGCACATTTTCCCGCCCTTGTCAATCGAGAAAACCGTCAAACCTTACAAACCGGGAAAATTGATGAACAAAAATGCCATTCGGGTGAAAAAGTTGAATTTTCGGATGAAAAAGTTGTAGAAATAAACGGATTTCTGTTTTATAATAAACACAAAAACGGATGTTTATGCGGAGGAACTGCCATGCATTTTAACGTAAAGGAAGAAATCATCGCGCTTACGCCTCAATGGAAGGGCGAACGCTTCGATGACGGCAGGCCGAGGGTTGCCGATAAGTATCTGAAGGCACTTCGAAGCCTGACGCTTGAAGAGGTCTGGAAGCCCATCTTCGTCAAGGGCTATGAAAGCCAGTTTGAAGGACGCTTGCAAACGCTGCACGACGACGGCAGAAAGCTCATTGGCCGCGCCGTAACGGCGACCTTTGCGCCGACGCGTCCCGACCTTCATGAAACCATGTTCGCCGTCGGTATGGGGGAGGGGCGCAAGGGCAACTACAACCAATGGGTCATCGACAGCCTTGTCGAGGGCGATGTGGTGGTTGCGGATATGTACGACAAAATCTATAAAGGCACGTTTTTGGGCGGCAACCTGACGACGGCCATCAAGACCAAAACCAAAACGGGCGGCGGCGTCATTTGGGGCGGCGTGCGCGACGTGGAGCAGATGAAAAAGGTCGAGGGCGTACAGGTATACTATCGCGGCATCGACCCGACGCCCATCCGCGATTTCGTTATGACCGGCTTCAACACGGCCACCCGTATCGGAAACGCCATTGTGCTGCCGGGCGATATCGTATTCGGCGCAGGCGGCGGCGTGCTGTTCATTCCGGCGCATTTGGTGGCGGAGGTGGTGGACGGCGCATCCAAAACGCAGGTCAAGGACTTGTTCGGCTTTGAGATGATCGCCCAAAACAAATTCACCACCGCGCAGATCGACAAGAACACCTGGACAAAGGATATGCTTGATCTATTAATGGATTTCATCGAAAAGGATGAACGTGCCAAAGATTATCGCGGCTTGGATTGGTCGGTCGAATACGATCTTGCGATCCACGGCGACCCGAACGATACGCAGACGGCTCTGTAAGAGCTTTAAGGACTTTTATTTTAAGAAAGGAATTGTTTTCATGACACAGAATTTTGCGCAAACCACGATTTATCAGCTGTTTCCGCGTGCCTTTACGCGTGAGGGCACACTTGCGGCGGCAAGTGCCCACCTTGCGGATATCGCGTCGCTCGGTGTGGACTATGTTTATCTTTGCCCGGTTTTTCTGTCGGATGACGGCATGGATAAAACCTATTGGAGCGAACGGCAGATCGCTTCCGGCTTTGAGAATCCGAAAAATCCGTATCGCATGAAGGATTATTTTGCGGTCGATCCGGAATACGGCACCAAAGAAGATTTAATCAACTTTGTAAAACGTGCGCATGAGCTTGGGTTAAAGGTTTTATTCGACCTTGTGTACTACCACTGCGGACCGAACGCCGTGTTTCTAAAGGAACATCCGGATTTCATCCAAAGGACCCCGGACGGTTCGCCGTTTACCGGCGAATGGGCGTTTCCGCGCTTAAATTTTGAAAATCCAGCGCTTCGCGAATATCTGTATGATAATATGCTATATTGGATTCAAGTCTGCGACGTGGACGGCTATCGGTGTGATGTGGGTTCGCTGTGTCCGATGGACTTTTGGAAAGAAGGCATTCGGCGGTGCAGAGAATTAAAAAAAGACTTTTTCATGGTGGACGAGTGCCCTCCGGACGGCGACGAGCATACCGGCTTTGACGCTTTTTACAATTTCGACTGGTCAACCGACACACAGGCGATTCTGCGCGGCAAAAAGAACGCCGATGCGCTTCCGGCACGGTATCAGAGCGATATCGACGGCGCGCCGTATCATCCGCTGTCATTACGTGCGCTCGACAATCATGATTACGCCAACGACTGTATGGAAACACGCTATGAAGTGAATCCCGGAACGGAGGGCGTGAACGCGGCACTGGTGCTTGACGCACTCATGGATGGCGTGTTCTTCCTGTATGGCGGTGCGGAGGCCTGCGATGTCCACCGCAACAGCATTTTTTACAGTCGCGAGCATTCGGCCGGGCGCGATTGCACCGTCACATGGGATACCTATTTGACCGAAAACGCCGTGCGCCGCCGGGCGCTTATCCGCGCGCTTATTTCGCTTCGCAAGAGCGAGCCGGCCTTAGCCGGAAAGGACACCGCATTCATACATGTCGGCGAAAAGACGCTCGTGTTTACACGCGGCGCGGGAAAAGACAGGCTCACGGTCGGCGTGAATCTGTCGGATAAAGAAGAAACCGTGCCGGTCACGCTTGCCGGAAAGACGGTGCTTCTTATGCATAACGCTTCGTTCGGCGAAGAAACCAAGCTCGGAAGCTTCGGCTATTTTGTTTGCAAAGATTGATTTGAAAAAACAGGATAAAGGAGATTTATCATGGAAACAACTGCCAAGGAACGCCGCGAAAAGGTGTTCGCGACCTATAACCGCCACAAGGACTATGCCGAGGATTACATCAAGAACGGCATCGAAACCAACCGCAAGGGCTTCGGCCGCATCATCGTCAAGGACGCCGACGGCAAGCCGGTCAAGGGCGCGACGGTAAAGCTTGTCCAAAAATCGCATACCTTCAAATTCGGCTGCAACATTTTCATGCTCGACGAATTCGAAACCGAGGAAAAGAACGCGAAGTATCGCGAAATCTTCCACAAATATTTCAACTACGCCACCGTTCCGTTCTATTGGAGCGACCTGGAGCCGGTCTACGGCAAGCCGCGCTACGCCAAGGATTCGCCCAAAGTCTACCGCCGTCCCGCGCCCGACCTCTGCGTTGAATATTGCAGAGAACACGGAATGCGCATGAAAGGACATTGTCTTGCCTACGACACGTCGAAATTCCATCCGGATTATCTGCCGCGCGACGCGCGTGAAGCAAAAATTATGTACGACAAGCATTTTGCCGAGATCGGCGCACGGTATGCCGACGTCATCGAGGATTTCGATGTGACAAACGAGCTGCTCTGCCGCCGCTTTTTCAACAAGGAGCAGCCGGCACTTATCAATGAATATGACTATCTCGAATGGGTGTTTGAGGTCGCGAAAAAATACTTCCCGTACAACGGACGCATTATCAACGAAGCGGCTTTGCTTGGTGACGGTGAACTCAACGTCAACCGCACGCCGTACTATATGATGATCGAGAGAATGCTGAAAAACGGCGCGCCCTGCAACAAGGTAAGCTGGCAGGCGCACTCGTTCTGGCGGCGCGCGGATGAGCCGAACTGTGCTTCCTTCCGTTACAACCCGATTTTCACCATCGAGCAAATGCGTTTGTATCACGATTTCGGTCTGCCCATGCAGATTTCCGAGGTCACGCTCCCGGCATACAGCCTTGACGCGAGCGACGAGGAAATTCAGGCGGAAATACTTCATCTTATGTACCGCCTGTGGTTCGCCGCACCCGGCATGGAGGGCATCGTATACTGGAATTTTGTGGACGGCTATGCCGCTTGGGCGCCGCAGGGAACGCTGGAGGGCGAAAACTACTTTTGCGGCGGTATGCTCCGCTATGATATGACCGAAAAACCGATTTTGAAAGCCTATAAATCCCTCATCGACAGCTGGCACACCGAAACGACCGTTACCACCGACTGCGGCGGCGAAGCCGTGTTCAAGGGCTTTTACGGCGATTATGACGCGATCGTTACCACCGAAAAGGGCGAAAGCACGCATTCGTTCAAGCTCGACACGCATTACGAACGACCGTATGACATCAAACTGTAAGAACCGAGGTTGCAAAAAACCATGAAAAAAGCACTAATCACCGGCGCAGGACGCGGCATCGGCCGTGCGACCGCCATCGCTCTTTCCGGAATGGGCTATGAAATTTACGCAAACTATGTCGGAAACACGCAAGCTGCCGAAGAAACCAAGGCACTAATCGAGCAAAATGGCGGCGTATGCACGCTTGTCAAATACGACCTGTGCAAGGCCGACTGCGCCGCAAAGCTGTACGAAAGGACGGGCGACGTGGACGCGCTGGTGCTCAACGCGTCGATTCAGTTCCGCAAAAAGTGGAACGAGATCACGCCCGAAGAATACGAAACGCAGATGAACTGCAATTTCCGTGCAAATTTGTTCTTAATGCAAACCTATGCGCCCGGCATGGTGAAAAACGGCTTTGGCCGCATTGTGACGGTCGGCAGCGTGCAAGAGGCAAAGCCGCATCCGGATATGCTTGTGTATTCGTCGAGCAAGGCGGCACTGACGCTTATGGCGCGTTCGCTGTCTTTGCAGCTTGCCGGCACCGGCGTTACGGTCAACAGCGTCGCGCCGGGCGTGGTGGCGACCGACCGCAATGCCGAGGCTCTTGCCGACGAGGAATACCGCAAAACGGTGCTTTCCAAAATCCCGGTCGGCTTTTGCGCGTCGCCCGACAAAATTGCCGGTGCGATCGCCTTCCTTTGCTCGGAGGACGCATCCTACATCACGGGACAGAACCTGTTTGTCGATGGCGGTATGTCGGTCAAATAAAAACGCATAAAATTCAAATTCACGTACAGAATAGCGGTGAGAAAGTTCATTTCTCACCGTAATTTTTTATGCAAATTTTGTTTGATTCGTGCAGGGTTTTCCGATTCCTGCCGCGCTTTGGAGCGTCTTGCGCGAATGGATGTGCCGCTTTTGGGATATACTATGCATATTCCGCAGGCTTCTTCTGCAAATCAAAACAAAAGGATCCCTTCTGAAGTTCGCGCTTTGGCTTTTTGCGAAAGGCGGCACTTCAAACAACTTGTTCCAAAAATCGGAGGATGAAAAAATGAGATTAAGAAAGCTTTTTGCGCTTGTTCTTTCCCTTGTCTGTCTCGGCACTTTCACCGCCTGCGGCGGCACGAATGCCGGCACTTCGGGCGACGGCGAAATTTCCGTATTCTATTACACGTTCAGCGACACCTACATTTCGAGCGTGCGTTCCGCCATGGACACGCTGCTTGCTAGGCAGGGACGCGCCTACAACGATTATGACGCTAACGGCAACCAGACCACCCAAACCGAACAGATCACCACCGCCATCGCCAAAGGCTCTAAGCTTTTGATTGTCAATGTGGTGGATACCGGCTCCAACGATGCCGCCCAAAACATTGTCGATATGGCTAAAGCCAAAAATATTCCGGTCATCTTCTTCAACCGCTCGGTGGATGAATCGGTCGTGAGCAGCTATGATAAATGCGTTTTCGTCGGTACGGATTACGAAATGGCCGGGCATATGCAGGGCGAAATGGTCGGCGAATACGTGCTTGCCAACTACGGCAGCCTTGATTTGAACAACGACGGCAAGATCAGCTACGTGATGTTCAAGGGTCAAGAGGGCAATATGGAAGCCATCGCCCGCACCCAGTACGGCGTGGAGGACTGCAACAAGATTCTCACCGCAGCCGGAAAGCCGGAGATCGAATTTTATGATGCAAACAATGCCAACAAGTATCTTGTTGACCAGAACGGCACCTGGTCCTCACAGGCGGCTACCGAATATATGACCACCATTCTTGCCCAGTACAGCGATGCAGGCGGCAACATGATCGAGCTTGTCATCGCCAACAACGACGAAATGGCACTCGGTGCTATCTCCGGTCTGCAAAGCTCCGGCTACAACGACGGCAGCGGCAAGACCATTCCGGTATTCGGCGTTGACGCAACCGATGCCGCCAAAGCGGCTATCAATGCCGGTACCATGACCGGTACCATTAAGCAGGACGCGGACGGTATGGCAAGCACCATTACCACCATCACCGGAAACTACCTGAACGGTAAAAACGCTTTCGAAGGTGTGGATGCTGATTCGGTCGTCGGCACTTGGCGTGTAAACATTCCTTACGCCACCTATATCGGCGAATAACGGAAATACGCATTTCTTTTTCAGAGCAGTCGGAAATGAAACAGCCGACTGCTCTTTCCGAAAAAAACTCTTAACCGACAGCATAAAAAGGACAGGTGTTTATGCAGCAACAATCACCGGTTCTCTTAGAAATGGAGAACATTGAAAAGAACTTTCCGGGCGTGAAGGCGCTTGACGGCGCACGCCTTTCGGTGAAGGCCGGTTCGGTGCACGCGCTCATGGGCGAAAACGGTGCCGGAAAGTCCACATTAATGAAGTGCCTTTTCGGCGTTTATCATAAGGACAACGGCAGAATCGTTCTCGACGGAAAAGAGGTCGAATTCAAGAGCTCCAAGGAAGCGTTGGAAAACGGCGTTGCCATGGTGCACCAAGAGCTGAACCAGGCACTCAAGCGGAACGTGATGGACAATATGTTTTTGGGGCGTTTTCCGACCGTCGCCAAAGGACTGCCGTTCACCAGCGAAAGAAAGATGTATCGGGCGACCAAGGCTTTGTTTGAGGAGCTGGATATCGATATTGACCCGAAAATGCGCATGGGCGACCTGCCGGTTGCCAAGCGGCAGCTGGCGGAAATTGCCAAAGCCGTTTCCTACCACTCGAAAATCATCGTGTTTGACGAGCCGACCTCGTCGTTAACCGAAGAGGAGGTGGAACACCTTTTCCGCATCATCCGAATGTTGCGTGACCGCGGCTGCGGCATCATCTATATTTCGCATAAAATGGCGGAGATCTTGCGCATTTCCGACCAAGTGACCATCATGCGCGACGGCAAATGGATTGCAACGCGTGACGCGGCCGACCTCACCACCGATGAGATCATCCGGCTCATGGTCGGACGGGAGCTAACCAACCGCTATCCGCCCAAAAACACGGTCATCGGCGACGAGCTTTTGCGCGTTGAGCACCTGACCGGCGAGTACGTCAAATTAAAGGACGTGTCGTTTACGGCGCGAAAGGGCGAGATTGTAGGCATTGCCGGGCTTGACGGTTCGGGACGTACATCGCTTCTTTCGGTGCTTTTCGGCACGGCCTCCAAAAAAAGCGGCGAAATCTATCTTGACGGCAAACACGTGCGCAACCGAACACCCGGCGAATCCATCAAAAACGGCTTTGCCTATCTCACCGAGGAACGCCGTGCCACCGGCATTTTCGGGATTCTTGATATTTGCAGCAATACCACCATCGCAAGCCTTGATAAAGATAAGGTCGGGCCGTTTTTGAGTACCAAAAAGATGCGGGAAAGCACCGATTGGTGCATTCGCTCCATGCGCGTCAAAACGCCGGATCAAAAGACCAAAATCCGCACGCTTTCGGGTGGCAACCAACAGAAGGTCATTTTAGGGCGTTGGCTGCTCACCGATCCGACGGTATTACTTTTGGACGAGCCGACGCGCGGCATCGATGTCGGCGCCAAATACGAAATCTATCAGTTAATCATCGAGCTTGCCGGAAAAGGCAAAACGGTGCTCATGGTCTCGTCGGAAATGCCGGAGCTTCTCGGCGTATGCGACCGAATCTTGGTCATGAGCGGCGGAAAGCTTGCGGGTGAAGTGGACGCTGCCAATACCACACAAGAGGAAATCATGGCGCTTGCGGCAAAATTTGCTTAAAGCGGAAATTCCGTTGTAAAAAGCTTTTTAGAATCAAAGGAAGGATCTTATGTCAGAAAATAATGCAAAAAAGAGTACGGGACTTTCCGGACGTTTTGCCGCCTTTTCCGCTCTGAGCGGCAGGGACAAAGCGCGAAAGATCAGCGACCTTCTCTTTAACAATGCGATGTTTATCATCATTTTCATTGCCGTTATCTATATTGCCGTCAAAGTGCCGGCATTTCTGTCGGTTCCCTCGATCGTCAATATCATTTCACTGACGGCGGCAAAGCTACCGATCGCGCTCGGCATCGGCGGCGCGATTGTGTTAACCGGTACGGATATTTCCGCAGGCCGTGCGGTCGGGCTTACGGCGTGTATTGCCGGTTCATTACTGCAGGTGGCAAATTATCCGAACAAGCTGTTTCCGAACCTCGGCGTGCTGCCGCTTTGGCTTGTGCTGTTGGCGGTGATTGCGGTCGGTGCGGTTCTCGGCTTTATCAACGGCTTCTTTGTGGCGAAATTCAAGCTGCATCCGTTTATCGTCACGCTTTCGACCCAGCTTATCACGTTTGGCTTGATTTTGATGTACCTCAAAATCGGCACTAACAACGGTCAAACGCTTTCGGGTCTTGACGCGTCGTATACCAATTTTATCAAAGGTACACTCTTTACGATCGGCGACACAGCCGTGCCGAAATATGTGCTGTATTCGGCGATTTTAACGGGAATCATGTGGGTCATCTGGAACAAAACCAAGTTCGGCAAAAATATGTTTGCAGTCGGTTCAAACGAAGAAGCCGCCAACGTTTCGGGTGTCAACGTGTTTTGGACGATCGTCGGCGTGTTTATTTTAGCCGGCATGATGTACGGCATCACCGGTTTCATCGAAGGCGCACGCATTGCATCTTGCTCGGCTAATACCGGTCTTAACTATGAAAGCGACGCGATTGCGGCGTGCGTCATCGGCGGCGTGTCGTTTGTCGGCGGAACGGGTAAGATCAGCGGCATTGTGCTCGGCGTCTTTCTGCTTCAGATCATCTTTGCCGGATTGAACTTTTTGTCAGTCGATGCGAATATGCTGTATGTCATCAAGGGTCTTATCATTTTGATTGCCTGTGCCATCGATATGCGCAAATATTTGGCGCGCAAATAAAAAAAGACCGCCGTGGCGGACTGCGATGGCAAAAAACGGTATGATTGATGTCAAGTTGTATGGTGGTGTACCTCCCAACCTTCTCTATTGAAATGTTGTCGGGTTTATTTGTAAACTTTTCAGTGAGACTGTTGATTTTTCCCTCAAGCCCGCGTATAATATCCATTGAAAAGTAGTGCGATAATACCGGAAAGTTTTCAATGGAGGCCTGGTTATGGAAATAAAACGAGATCGTTATTTGAAGAAGATCATTTCCTTAACAAGCCTTTCGCGCTGACCGGTGATTCTTTCCCGAAGATCATCGTGCGTCATGACATTCGCAAGCGTTGGTATGATGAGGGCGGCATTCTCAACATCAACGTCATCGACTTTCTACTGGATGACACGCTTGTCTGAAGCCTCTCGAAATGAAACGGCCCACCGATTCGTTCATGGTGGGCCGTTTTTTTACGTTCTTCGTCAGCGGCATCGTAGTTTCTGTTATCCCTTTTCATTATGTGCCTGCTATCTTGAATCGTTTCCACAATCACAAAACCAAGCCTTTCATAGGTTATTTTCATTCTGTCCTTCATTTCAACACCGTGTATCTGCAAAAACACTTCAAAAGAATCGAAAAAAGCACGTTTCTTTTGCATTGACGGCCTGTAGGATCTGTGATACACTATAAAAAACGATAGGGAAGATCCATCTTGAACATCCAGTTTCACCCGAACGGAGAAAACCGAACCGGAGAAATCGTGCAGGCAATCTTAGACGCACCGCCGGGAAGCACCATCCGTTTTTCCAAGGGACGTTACGATTTTTACAGAGAGGGCGCGTTTTCTTGGTACTTAACACCGCCCTGCAATGCCAACAGCGATAAACAAGTGATTTTTCCGCTTATTGGAAAAAAGAAACTGACGATTGACGGCGGCGGCTCGGAATTTCTCTTTCACGACCGGCTTTTTCCGTTTTCGCTGTGGCAGTCAAGCGAAATCACCTTGAAGAATTTTTCCATCGACTTTTCCTTTCCGCGCTTTTGTCAGGCATCTATCCTTGAAAAAACGGAAGCCGGATTGCTTTTGAAGATCGAGGATCGCTATCAGGCCAGCGTCAGCGAAGCCGGAAATCTGTGCTTTTTAGCCGGAACCGAGCTTTTTTCCACCGCAGAACGCCGGTTTTTCCTAAAGCAGGGCAATCGCGTCTGCTATCTGACGGCCGGGGAATATTTTTACGAAAACACCGGATTGCCGGCAGAGGTATTCTACTGCCGGGCAGAGATGACAAAGGATGGGATTCTTCTGCGAAAAAATCCGGCTTCAACGTTTGCTCCTTCTTTTGAATCCGGAAAACCGCTCATCATCAGCTATGATGAAAACCGGGAAAACGACGTGATTTTTCTCGACAACTGCTCGGACATCCGGCTTGAAAAGGTGCGGATCTTCCGCGGTGCCGGTATGGGAGTCGTGGGAAGATGCTGTCATAACGTAAGCTTGGATGCGTTTGTGATTGCACCGCATCCGGGAGAGCTTTACGCCACCACGGCAGACGGCGTGCTTTTAACGAATTTTACCGGTGAATTGCGCTTGACCGATTGCTTAATCAAGGATACCATGGATGACGGGATCAACGTCCACGGCTTTTATACGCGTGTGGAAAAGATTCTTTCCAAAAACCGTGTCTTGGTGCGCCTTGTCCATCCGTCGCAGGCCGGAACCAATGTCTACAAGCCGCTTGATCGCGTGGTGATTTGTTCTGCGGAAACCTTAGACGAAATCGGCAGCTGCACGGTTACAGAGTCCTTTATTCAAAATGACCTGCATTTCATCCGTCTGACCTTTGCAGAGGAAATCATCGATAAGCTGAAGCCGGGCGATGTATTCGATAATCCGGATCGGACGCCGCGGACAATCTTAAAAAACTGCATCTTCGATAACGCCCTGCATCTTCGCCTCTGCTCCGCGCAGGAAACTATCGTGGACGGCTGTACCATTCAAAACTGCAATGGCTTGAAATTCGATGATTTGATGCGATTTTGGTATGCCTCCGGGCGTGTTCGGAATGCGGAAATCAAAAACTGTACCTTTTCCGGCAACAAAGTCGGTATCGGCAGTACCATGGAGCGCTGTGAGAAAACCGGTGTCCGGCATGAAACTGTGCGGATTCACCACAATCATTTTTCCGGCAACAAACAGGATATTGCTTTGAACGATGTGGATGGGGCGGAAATCTATGAAAACGCCTTTGAAGAACCGGCAAAAATCGCCTTTCACCGCTGTGCGCATATAAAAATAGAAGGAGAAGAACATGGAACAGCTATTGATGAAGTGGAATAAGGGAGAAATCCCGGCGTATAAGCTGCCGGAGGGCTATGAACTGACACAGTACCGGCGCGGCGGCACAGAGCGTCTTTCCGAGGAAAAATTCCGGGAGGAATGGGTCGGGATTCGTTTATCGGACGGAAGCCGCGAACAGATGGAAACGTGGTTTCACACCGTTTATAACGATCCGTATGTTCCGGATGACGGTTTTTTTGTGATATTGCATGACGGGAAAATTGTTTCAAATGCACAGATTCAGCTTGGAAATCATGAGCCGGGCACGGCGACGCTTCATGCTGTCTGCACCGACCCGGCGCACCGCGGCAAAGGCTTGGGCAAAATTATCACGGGATCCGTTATGCAAAACGCTTTGGATCGCGGACTCTCCGCCGTCTATCTGACAACGGACGATTTCCGCATTCCTGCGATCCGTGCGTATTTGAAAATGGGTTTTGTTCCGGTGATTTCCTCTGAAGATTTGCGCATTCGCTGGGAGAAAATATTTGCCGGTTTGCCTCGGTAGGGCAAACTTTCCGAAGGAAAGTTTATAAAGGCTTTTTTGTCATACTTTTTGTGTCTAACAAAAAGTATGGAAAAGTTCCCGGCAGGGAACGCTGTCCCGGCAGGGACACCGCCGTAAGGCGGAAAAAATGTTGCGACAGCAACAGGAAAAATGCCGCCGAAGGCGGCGGAAAGGCCGCGAAGCGGCAAAAGATTTAATTGGGTTTGTGCGAAGTTGTAGTTTTGGTGCGCTGAATCGAGGTTTGCAGAACCTCGATTCTTTCTTTGAGAAAGGTTTTAATTTTGTTAGTGCGAAGTTGTGGTTTTGTGCGCTGATTCGAGGTTTGCAAAACCTCGAAGCTCCCTTTGGGAAAGGTTTTAATTTTGTTAGTGCGAAGCCGCAGCTGCGGCGAGCTGATTTGAGGTTTGCAGAACCTCGAATCTCCCGAAAGGGAAACGGCTTGTCACTTTTTGCGTCGTGCAAAAAGTAACCAAAAAGCACGCGGGACTCCGTCCTGCGACCTCGATTCAAATCTCCGCTCGATTCGTGATTTCGGCGAAAATGGCCGGCGGTCATCATGTAACCGGCCGCATCGGGAACCGCAAGGTTTCCGGGTATCGCCGGTGAGGATTTGAATCGGTGCGAAAGGGAAGCTATACAGCAGACGCAAGATTGCGAAGTTTCGAAAAAGGGATGTTGCACTGCAAGCTCACAGTAGGATTTCACAGATGAAATTTGTAGCTGCACGTTAGTTTGGGGCGTGGTAGAAAATTGTTGCCTTTGTGGGCTGATTCGAGGTTTGGAAAACCTCGGAGCTTTCCCGTAAAGGAAACGGTTTTATTCTTTTCGCTTGTACGAAAAGAACGGGGAGTACACCAGAGGTTTGCGAACCTCTGGACTCCGGGGACGATTCAAATCTCCGCTCGATAC
>URCT01000047.1 GCA_900546385.1 uncultured Eubacteriales bacterium
TTGGAACGTTTTGAATAAGGAACGCAAGGGCGAATACCTCGGCGAGACCGTTCAGGTCATTCCGCATATCACCAACGAAATCAAAGAGTTTATATATAAGGTAGGCAAAAAAACCGACGCCGATGTCATCATCACCGAAATTGGCGGTACGGTCGGCGATATCGAAAGCCAGCCGTTTTTGGAAGCCATCCGTCAGATTTCGCTGGAGCTTCCCGAAGAGGATTGCATTTTCTTGCACGTAACACTTGTTCCGTACCTCTCCGGCTCCAATGAGCATAAATCCAAGCCGACCCAGCATTCGGTCAAGGAAATGCGCGAGATCGGCATCGTGCCGGACGTCATCATCGCACGCTGCGATGTGCCGCTTGAAGACAGCATTAAGAGCAAAATCGCGCTGTTCTGCAACGTCCGCAAGGAGTGCGTGATCGAAAACCTCACGGTTTCCAACCTCTACGAAGCACCGCTCATGCTGGAAAAACAAAATTTCTCCAATATTGTCTTAAATAAATTGAAGCTTGCCACGCCCGAACCCGATATGACCGAATGGAACGAAATGCTTGCGCGTATCGCTTCCCGTAAAGAAAAGGTGGTCATCGGCCTTGTCGGAAAATACGTCAAGCTGCACGATGCATATCTGTCGGTGGCCGAATCACTCCGCCATGCCGGTTATGAAAACGGCTGCAAGGTGGATATCCGCTGGATCGATTCCGAGGAGCTGACCGATGAGAACGTCGCCGAGATTTTGGGCGAATGCGACGGCATCATCGTTCCGGGCGGCTTTGGCGGACGCGGCATCGAAGGCATGGTTTCGGCGGCACGCTACGCAAGAGAAAACAATGTGCCGTATTTCGGTATCTGCCTCGGTATGCAGATCGCCGTAATCGAATATGCCCGTCATATTCTCGGCCTTAAAAATGCCAATAGCTCCGAATTCGATAAGGATTGTCCGTGCGTCATCGATCTTATGCCCGACCAGCACGGCAATATCCCGATGGGCGGCACCATGCGTCTCGGCTCCTATCCCTGCCGCGTAAAAGAAGGAACGCTTCTCGAAAAATGCTATGGCGCCAATGAAGTGCAAGAGCGTCACCGCCATCGTTACGAGTTCAACAACAACTACCGCCAGACGTTCGAGCAGAGCGGCATGGTCTTCGGCGGCCTTTCGCCGGACGGCCGACTGGTCGAGGAGGTCGAGCTTCCGCAGAACGATTTCTATCTCGGCGTGCAGTCGCATCCCGAATTCAAGAGCCGCCCGAATAAGGCGCATCCGATTTTCCGCGAATTCATCGCAGCGGCCAAACGCCGTCATACCGCGGAAAAACAGTAAATCATACGTACATTCAAGTATTTTTCTTCCGAAAATCCGAATGCGGTTCGTGCCGTGTTCGGGTTTTCTTTTATGCGGCAAAAACGTAGAAAAAAGCAATTTGTGGTAAAAATGTCGAAATTTACATGGATTTCGACAAACATTTATACAAAAGTCACAAACATATGCTATCCTTAATCTGTAATGTAAGCAATATTGCCGAATTACAAAATAACACTATAAGGAGAGCAGACACATGAAAAAAACAGCAACGCTTGCACTTGCTTTTTTGCTTTGCACCTTGTTCTGTCTCGGAGCAGCCGCTTTTGAGATGGAATCGGTCGAATCGGCAGCAGAAGCGATTGCAAAAGACCTTGAACCGTCGGCGGCTTTGTCGGGCGAGCTTGACATCACCGATCCGGCTGTTCTTAACCATGCGTCCTACGGAACGTTGATCTACTACAACGATTTTGACGGATACGAATTGAACCGTGCGGGCAACATCACGGGCGGCCAAACGTACATCGATTCATTTTTCGATGGCAATGCGGTCAGCCTGAACGGCGGCAATGCATCTTTGCAGATTTTGCCGGACCCGAAGGACGAAACCAACCAAGCGTTGAAGATCACGGCGGCAGGAGGATATGCCCGCGCCGTGTTTAAGCCGCAGACGAAAGTAACAAAACTCGGCTACTATACGTTTGTGATGGATTTCTACGTCCCGAGCGACAACTCCGGCGCAAAAATCCACAGCCTTGTGTATATAAACGGAGAAGATAACCACACGGTCAGACCTTTCGGCGAGAATGTGCTTGACGGTTGGGCAACCGACCGCTCCTGCGGTTCGTTCTGCGTCGTTGAAGACGGCAAGCATGGCTCCGCTTCCAGTGGTATGGGAAAGAGCTTCGACTGCAACTACCTCTGCGACAGACGTGATAAGATTGAAGCCGGCAAATACTTCTACATCGATAACCTGCGCCTGTATTACGCACCGGGCAGAACCGTTACCTATAATTACAATCTTCCCGAGGGCGTGAGCGATATCTATAATGTCCGCTCCTATAACAAGGGCTTCGTGAAGTATACGACGACCGAAGAATTTGTCAAGATCGGCGCAGCCGTTCCGGAAGTCTATGCACCCGGTTATACGTTCTTGGGTTGGACGGATGCGGATGGCAACTACGTGGATTATTATACCGCAGACGCGGCAACTCTTACCGCACAGTGGACACCGTTAAAACCCGGTATTAATGCACTGACCGGTACGGTCGAAAAAGCAACCTTCGAAAAGGGCGACAGACAGTATCTCATTTTTGAAGAAAACGGCTTTGCCCGTAAAGCGACCGCAAATGACATTCTGTCGACCGTTTCGGGCAACGATTCGAGCCGTGTGCTCAAAGCTTCGGCAAGTGCCGTTCGCTATGTAATTTTCGATTTCCCGGTTCAAATGGAAAACGGACGAAAATATCATATCGCATGGGATTCCTATACGGACGTTAATTTTGAAGGTATGCTTGGCTGGTTTTTGAACTATTACGGAAACAACAAACACATTACGCTTGCTATGAACTCGCAATATCAGGCCAACGCTGCCGGCAAGTGGTATACCCAAGTTCAAAACACAGGCGGAGCTGCGACCGCAAGTGCTGTCTATATGCAGTACAAATTCGCCGATGATAAAGCTGTCAGCGGAGCGATGAATATCTATTTCGACAATCTCGCTGTCTATCCGTACTACAAGATCACCTACCATTTTTCGAACGGCAGCACGGTTGTGGATCAGGTGCTTGTTCCGGGTAAAGCAGATCAAACCTATTCGCCGTCTTCGTCGGAATACGATGCATGGACGGGCGAAGGCAACAAAATCTGTATCGGCTGGGCAACTACTCAAAACGCGACCGAGCCGGAAAAAACAATTGCCTTAGCCAACGAGGACGTGGAGTTGTATCCGGTTTGGCAGGATGTTCCCGAAACGCAGTTCCTCGGCCAGTATTACCTCAGTGCCGTGGCATCCTCCGGCTATTACCACATTCCGGTCGCAAAGGCCTTTTCTTCCGTGACGGTTGATACCGGTATGTCGGAAGCAGACGTTACCACCTATCACAACAGCACTCTGAAGGTGCAGCCGAAAGGCTATTCCGGCGACATTACCTTTAACTTTACGTTTGCCGACGGCTCGACGAGAACCGAAACGCTGCATTTGATCGGCGGCACCAAGTGGCGTCCGGGCTTGAACACCATGACCGGTACCACAAAGCCTCTTGCCATGGATGACATGACGGAAGCCGAAGTCGAATATGCGCTCTGGCTCAACGGCAACCGCTGGAAACTTGATGATAATCCCAAAACCGACGGCATCAATCCCAGTGCCAAAGCTGTTTACGCAACAGCCCAGTATGCTATTATTACCAACCGCCACAACTGGAACCCGACCATTGAAAAAGACCGTCCGCTTTCCTATGAATACGACATTCTTTCTTGGAGCGACGTTTACACCATGATCAACGGTTCGGGCGGCGGAGCAAAAGGCAATATTTATGCGGATTACTACGGCAAAAATGCCACAGACGCATGGCGTCACGAAAAAGCCTATATCGATATGATTAACAAGACGCCGACCAGTAACGAAGGTCTTCCGGAGCCGAATGCCAAGGATGGCATTCTGTACATGGGTCACAGCGGCAAGACCGGCCAATATGGCAAGCTCGGCAAGAACGGTGCGCTCGAAGAAGGCAAGAATGCCTACCTGTATTTGGATAACATCGCCTATATCCCGTATTATAAGATCACCTATGTGTTAACGGATGGCAGCAAAGCCTATGACTATGCGCTCTATGCAGAGGACGGCACAACGCTGTTAACGGCCTATACACCGAAAGCTTCGCTTCTCGGCTCGAAACGCTATAAGCTTTCCGAAGACGGCGAAGTCTTCTCGGCCGATACAGACATTCCGTTAAACTATGCCGATATCACACTGTATGCCGTGACCGACGGCTACGAGACCGTGACCGAAAACGAGTTCTCGTTCCGTGAGCCGACCGCAGGCAGTGCCGGTATCCGCTTCAAGGCGATTGTCAGCGCGGCTACACGCTTTGATGCCGATGAATACGGCTTCCTCGTTGCAAGAACCGATAAGCTCGGCGAGAACACGCTTGCTTTCAATTCGGATGCGGCAAAGACCACCTATACCGGCACTAACAACAAGAATTTCTCGGGTACGACCGATGACGGCGTCAAATACAGCGGCGCAGTCAACTACCGCCCGGGTAAAGAAAACAAGGTCGATATCATCTATAATACCGATCCCGATACCGGTGCCTATCGCTTCGGATGCGTTCTTGTCAACCTCGATAAGGGCTATACGGAAAACGGCGTGAGGTATGAAAACCGCTACGATGTTGCCTTTACGGTTCGTCCGTATGTCATCATTGCCGGTAAATGCTATTACGGCGAAAGCGTATCCAAGACCTACAACCAGATCGCCGAGAATGCTTAAAGGAGTGATACTGTTGAAAAAAACGATGTATGCGGAACCGAAATTTGAAATAAAACCGCTTCTTTGCGAGGATTTCCTCTTGTTTTCGGAAAGCGAAGTCGATTCGGACGAATTCTTTGATAAAGAAGAAGGAGAAGGCGAATAACGGTTCGCTGTGCAAAAAAGGAGTGCGGTAAATGCCGCGCTCCTTTTTTCTATATGTTTGCTGCTTCCATATGCCGCATATTGAAAATGCTTATTGCTTTGGCGTTTCCGCAAACCGCTGTACCCCCCAAATGCCGACCAAAATCACAAGGCACGCGATGACATTGGTAACAGAAAAGCTGTGCGGATCAACACAAAAACCGGCCGTCGTCGAAACCACCGTAATGACGCTCGAAAAGACCGTCGAGCGCGTGAGCGGCAGATAGGTGTTGGAATAGTTGACCATGAGATAGGCGAAAATGCTGGATAAACCGCCAAGATATAAAATGGAAATCACATATTCCGGAATTACAAGCGGCTTCACAATGAGAAGCGGTTGAAAGCGCGTGGCAACAAGCGCATAAACTGTAAAGAAAATCGCCGCATCGATGAACATGAAATACGTGCGTTCAAACGGCGTGAAATCTTTCGCAAGGTCGCGGCTTAGAATGTTGAACGCAACTGCCGAAACCACGGCAACCGTCAAGAAAATCAAGCCGGAAAGATACGTTTTTCCGCCGCCGTCGCTGCTGCCGACCGTCACCACCACAACGCCGCCGACCGATAATACGCAGAACAGCACCTGCAGGAATTTCGGCGGCTCATGCAGCACGAGTGCCGAAAAAAGCTGGCACAACACCGGTACAAGCGCGATCATGACCGAGGAAACCACGATGCCGGTTTGCTTTAAGCCGAAGCTCTCGCCGATAAAATAGACCACCGGCTGGAAAATGCCGAGCAAAATCAGCTTGAAAACCGGTTTTCCGCGGAAGCTTAGTTTGATTTTCAAAACCGGCAGTAAAGCCGTCATCAATAAAAATGCGAAAATAAAGCGTGCCGATAATACGACCGGCACATCCGCACCGCTCATCGCGCCGGTACTTTTCAAGAGACGTTCGGCTGTGGAAAAGGCGCGTGTGGAGAATAAGAAGCTTAGGCCGAAAATAAAATTTCCGGAAAATCCGGCAAGCATTCCTTTTTGTGTGTTTGTCAAATTGTTTCCTCCGTTTTGCGGCCGGTTGCCGTAACGAATCTTATCATAGCACAAGTCCTTGCGAAATGCAAGAGAAACGAAAGCCTGCTGTCGAAAATTGTCATTATTAACAAAATATCCCTTGCTTTTTGTGCAAAAAGAACGTATCATGTCTATATACATTCTAACAACAGAAAGGACGTTTCGTCTTATGAAATATGTCATTGTGATCGGTGACGGTATGGCGGATTACAAAATCGAGTCTCTCGGCGGCAAAACACCGCTTCAGGTCGCGGAAAAGCCGCGTATGGACTATATGGCGCGCCACGGAATCATCGGTTTTGTCCACAATGTGCCGAAGGATATGATTCCCGAAAGCGATACGGCAAATCTTGCCGTGATGGGCTATGACCCGAAGGTGTATTCCAAAGGCCGCTCACCGCTCGAAGCGGTCAGCATGGGCATCGATATGAAGCCGGACGAAACGGCGTTCCGCATTAACACCGTCGCGCTTACCGAAGAAGCGGATTGCTATGAAAACGAGCGCATTCTCGACCATGGCGCGGATGAGATTCCGACCGAGGAATCCACAAAGCTTATCGAAACGCTGCAAAAGGAGCTTGGCGACGAGATCCATACCTATTATCCCGGCGTCAGCTATCGGCACTGCTTAATTTGGAAAGACGCACCGGCACTTTGCGAATTCACCCGTCCGCACGATATTCTTGGACAACGCATCGGCGATTATCTGCCGCAGGGCGAAATCGGAAAGCCTTACCGCGAAATCATGGAAAAGAGCTTTGAGATATTAAAAAATCACCCGGTCAACCTCGACCGCAAAAAGCGCGGCCTGCTTCCGGCAAATTCGCTTTGGATTTGGGGACCCGGCAAAAAGCCGCAGCTCACGTCGTTTGAAGAACGCTATGGCAAAAAAGCCGCCGTCATTTCTGCGGTTGACCTTATCAAAGGCATCGGCCTCTGCGCCGGTATGGAGGTCATCGAGGTGGAAGGTGCTACCGGCAACATCCACACCAATTTCGAGGGCAAGGCCAAAGCCGCCATCGACGCTTTGGTGCGCGGCAACGACCTGGTCTACGTCCACGTCGAAGCACCGGATGAATGCGGACACCGTGCGGAAACCGAAAATAAAGTCAAATCCATCGAATATCTCGATTCGAGAATCATCGCACCCATCGAGGACGCTTTGAAAGCATCCGGTGAAGCTTATCGCTTTCTCATTCTGCCGGATCACCCGACACCCATTGCCATGCGCACGCATTCGATCGATGCCGTGCCGTATATTCTGTATACAAGCAACGCCGAGGTGGCTTCCGACGCAAAAGCTTACGACGAATTCTTCGGCGTAGAGGATGTTTCGTATCTCGATACCGTCAATTACGCCAAGGGCGAACGCATGATGGATGTGTTTTTGAAATAAACGCCGACCGGCAATCAAAAAGGACAGCTTTTGCGGCTGTCCTTTTGTATTTCTGCTGTTTCGCTTATCGCTTTTCGGTACACAAAGCAAGCAAGTCGCCTACATCGGCCGTTGCCACGCATTCCACTGTGTCGCTTGCGCCATAGTATATCTTGACTTCGCCTCTGTCCTCCAAAATCATGCCGCCGGGGAAAATGACGTTCTGACGGAACCCGGCATCGGTTTCGAACGGCAGATCGGGTGCGATGAGCGGCATCTTGCTCATGCCGAGCACTTTGGACGGGTCGTCCTTGTCAAGCAGCATAATACCGGCCGAATAACGCTTGTCCCAAGTCGGTTCCCAACCGTTTTTGCCGCGGCTCTTGTCGCGGTCAACTGCATGAAACGTGGTAAGCCATCCTTTTTCGGTCTTGACGGGCGGAGCTGCCGGGCCGATCTTGTCGTTTGCATACGGAACGTCTTCGACACCGAGAACCAATGCGTGTTCGCCCCAAAAACGAAGATCCGGCGATTTGGAGAGCCATAAATCAAACCGGTCGATGTCTCCGCGGCCATAAACCGGGAACGGACGCTCCAAACGGACATACAGTCCGCCGATCTTTTCGGGGAACAGAACCATGTTGCGGTTGTCGGGAACACTCACGCTGAGAAGCTCAAAGCCGTCTAAGCTGTCGTTTAAGGCTGCCACACAGCCGCGAATGCCGTGACCGGTATCCATGGCAAGGCAGAGATACAGTTTTCCGTCAATTTTGGTAATGCGGGGATCATAGAATCTCTGCACTTCGGAATCGGTGATATCGACGCTGTCGATGAGCGGTTTTTCCCATACTTTCCAACCGTCGATGCCGTTATCACTGACGGCAATGCCAAGCTTGATGCCCTTAAAACGATGTTCGGGCGAAAAGCTCTGTTCATCCGTTCCGTAGTCGTCGCGGAAAACCATCAAGTACTTTCCTTCGTGCTTGATAACGCCTGCATTGAACACAAGCGCGGCATCATAGGGAATATCGTCTTTGGTTAAAATCGGTTTGGGTAATTTGTGAATCACGGGTGAGCTGTGAAGCTCAGGGAATACTTTCGGCATAGATGTTTATCCTTTCTGTGCGTATTGAATGCGGAATATGTCAACAAGCACAGTTTACACCCGAAAGCGGCTGTTGTCAAGAACCGACTTGCACAAGCATACAATAGGACAGAAGATTTAATGATTTTTACAGTTGTTTTCTGAAAAAAGGAGGTTTATCCGTGAACAAAGCCGAAATGCTACATATGCTGGAGCTGTCCTCGATTGCCTATCGGGATAACCAGCCGTTATGCCGCTGCACAAAAGTGGTGGTTGTGGAGGATAAAACGACCGATACCGAATGCTTTGTTCGCATCAAAGAAGGGCACGTCAGCATCACCTTCCGCGGCACGGATTCGTGTACCAACTGGCTTAACAACTTTTGCTTTGCCAAAGCGGTCATCCCGTATGACAACGAAAACACAGATATCCGTGTCCACGCCGGATTCCTTCGCACCTATAAGAGCGTTCGGGATAAGATCCACGCGCTGATTCCGCCGGGTGCGTGCCGCGTGACCGTGACGGGACACTCGCTCGGCGCGGCGCTCGCCGTGCTTTGCGCGGTGGATATCCAGTATAACTTTCCGCATAAAGACGTCGAAGCGTATGTGTTCGGCTGCCCGCGCGTGGGCAACAAGGCGTTCGCTAAGTCGTATAACAAACGTGTGTTTAAGACGCTTCGCGTGACCAACGGAAACGATATTGTCGCCAAAGTGCCGCCGGTGCTGTTCGGCTTTCGCCACGTCGGCATCGATATCCATACCGGTGTTCTGTTATTGCCGTTTGCCGTGTCGTTCGAAGCACATCGGCCGCAGAATTATTACCGCGCACTGTGGGCGCAGATGTATTAGTTGCTTTCCTCAAACACGACCGTAGAAACCGAGTCGGGCAAAGCCTCGATGTACCACCGCTTGCCGCAGAAGGCGTATTGCAGCTGCACTTTGTTTTTGTCCGGGTTGACGATTTGCAAAACAAACGATCCGTCCGGGTTTTCTGCCGCGCATACCTCGGTCGGGAGGGATTGGTGCGGAAAGCAAGATATATTCATGCCCTGAATGGCGGCTTTTGCCGGATAAATGCGCGCATTTTTTTTGATGAAGCCGGAAAAATGCCGCAGCGCACGGTATTGACCGCTGTAGCTTAATTCACCGGTCTGAGTATTCCGCGTGGCAAGACCGCCGCAGAAGAACGGACCGATGTTCGGGCCACCCGTTTCGTCGAGCAGCAGATTCCAGCCGGTGAACGAAAGAAAGCCGCGGTTCAACGCCTTTGCCATCATCATGCCCCATTTGCAGTGGTCGGTCG
The DNA here is from genome assembly GCA_900546385.1 of uncultured Eubacteriales bacterium. Lineage (GTDB taxonomy): Bacteria > Bacillota > Clostridia > Oscillospirales > CAG-382 > UMGS882. The sequence goes on from URCT01000047.1 coordinate 9,765, forward strand.
CGTAGTTGTCATAAAGCCGCGGACCGCCCTCCGTGAAGTGAAAGTGCAGGGCAGGATGGGCTTGCCGGATGATGTCGGTCATTTCAATGTAATAATCGTAATAGTGGAACGCAATGCTACCGCAGGCATCAAGCAGCTCCGGATACTCTTTGAAGCACCACAAAATCTTGCTCCATTTTTCAAACCCATGGTCATGCATCCAAATCTCGGTGCTTCTTCCGGCTTCGGTCAACTTTTTCCGAAGCTCCAAAATGAATTTTGCTTCGATTTCCGGGTGCCACATACAGGTCGGATACCGCGCATCCTGCTCGGCGTGCGGCTCGTTCTGCGGCGTGACGGCGGAGATGGCGATACCGCGTTTTTCGTATTCCTCTAAAAAGCGCAGAAAATACCGGGCATAGCATTCGATGTACTTGTCGCGCATATAGCCGCCGCACATGGATTCGCCGGTCTTCATCCAGCCGGGCGGACTCCACGGCGAAGCAAACAGATAAATGTCCGGATTGGTGCGGATGACCTCGCGTATCATGGGAAGAATGTAGGCTTCGTCTCTTTCCACGGAAAAGTGCGTTAGTGCCGTATCATCTTTGACATCGTCGTAGGAATATAACTCTGCCGAATAGTCGCATGAGCCGATCGGAATCCGTCCGACCTGTAAATCAAGCCCGGCATCCGTATATATGTCCGTCAAAAAGCCCTTTCGGCATTCCGGTTCCATTTGTGCCAAATTGTAGCACGACGAGCCGGTGAGCGCGACGCCGAAGCCGCGAAAGCTTTCCGTGACCGGTGCGTCGCTTACGTTTACTTTCAAAGCTCCGACCGATTCGATATCCGAAGGGAACACCTCGGTTTTCCGCATGAAAAAGCCGGCGGTCGTGGTGAATTGCGTTGCTTTCATGTTCATAGATCCTTTCGCTTTTTTTCTATTCTATCATGCGAAGGATCGATCCGCAAGGTAAATTTCGTTCAAGCGGTTGCAAAATTCGGTCAAACGGTGTATAATGGCATATGAGGTGAAACCTATGCCGTTATCCGCTTTATGGCAGCTTGAAACGCATGATACGGACGTGCGTGAAATTGTATGTATCCACCAACAGTGGCCTGTTTTGCATAACACCTGGAGCTATGTCGAACAGCCGCGGCCGAACGACGGGATTATCTATATCTGCAAAGGCCGTGCTGTCTATACGACGCCTGACGGCGAAAAAACGGAGGGCGTCTGCGGCGATCTTTTGTTTCTGCCGCGAAACAGCCGCTACTTTGTGGAGTTGACGCCCGGCTCGGAATCGATGCTGTTGAATTTCAGCTTGTATGAACACGCAGAGCGATTGACGGTTTCCGATACGGTTTTCGGCATCGGCACCGAGAAAAACGGCTTTGTCCGGGATACATTAGAACTGCTGTGCCGCCTGTATGCAGGCTCTGCCAATGCGCTATCGATAAAAGCAAACGTGTATGCGCTTCTCGATTACGTCGTCAGCATGAAAACGCAGAGCAAAGCAGACGCGGTTCTTGTGTATATCAACAACCACCTAAGCGAGTCGCATTCAATTCCGGACATTGCCAAGGGCTGTGCCATGAGCGAAAGCTCGTTTCGCCGCCTGGTGATCGAAAAAACCGGCCTCAGCCCGATTCGCTATATCGCAGGGCAAAAGATCGTCAAAGCCAAACAGCTCCTTGCGGTAGACGAACTGTCCGTGGAGGAAATCGCTTCCATTCTCGGATTTTATGACAGTGCGCATTTCATCAAATGCTTCAAAAAGGAAACCGGGCAGACACCGGCGCAATACCGCAAGAAAGATAGGGAAGCATAAAAAACGGAAGCGGCAGGATACTCTGCCGCTTCCGCAACTGTTTTGGGTTGATTTAGTCAGCCATGCCGGAAGAACCGAGAACGTTCTTGATCTTGTGCTTGACAAGCTTCTTGACGTTTTCTCTTGCCGGACCCAGGTAAAGTCTCGGGTCGAAGATAGCCGGATCCTTGCAGAACACTTCGCGAATAGCAGCCGTGCAGGCAAGACGAATATCCGAGTCGATGTTGATCTTGCAGACAGCCATGGTAGCGGCCTTGCGGAGAAGATCTTCCGGAACGCCCTTGGCGTCGGCAAGGTTGCCGCCGTTTTCGTTGATGACCTTGACGTATTCTTGATTTACGGAAGAAGCACCATGGAGAACGATCGGGAACTCGGGAAGTCTGCGGGAGATTTCTTCGAGAATGTCGAAACGGAGCTTGGGTTCGCCCTTGAATTTGAATGCGCCGTGGCTGGTACCGATGGCGATTGCAAGGCTGTCAACGCCCGTCTTGGAAACGAATTCTTCCACTTCATCGGGATTGGTGAACATAGCGTCTTCGTCGGAAACGTTGACGTCATCTTCGATACCGGCAAGCTTGCCGAGTTCGCCTTCAACGACGATGCCGTGTGCGTGCGCATATTCCACAACCTTCTTGGTGAGGGCGATGTTGTCCTCAAAGCTGTATTTGGAGCCGTCGATCATGACCGAAGAGAAACCGTTGTCAATGCAGTCCTTGCAAAGCTCAAAGCTGTCGCCGTGGTCAAGATGCAGAGCAAAATCGATGCCGGCATCTTCGCAGGCAGCTTTTGCAAGAGCCATCAGGTAAGCCGGCTTTGCATACTTTCTCGCACCGGCGGAAACCTGCAGAATAACCGGAGATTTTTCTTCGGCGGCCGCTTCGGTAACGCCTTGGATGATCTCCATATTGTTAATGTTGAAAGCACCGACCGCATAGTGGTTGGCGTACGCTTTTTTGAACATTTCTTTTGTTGAGATGATTGCCATGATTTTTAGCACCTTTCTTTTATGAAGTGTATCTTATTGTTTGAATAAGCAAATAAAGTTATTTTGTACCGAAAATACGGTCGCCTGCGTCGCCGAGACCCGGAACGATGTAACCGTTTTCGTTGAGCTTTTCATCCACGCAGCCGCAATAGAAATGCACATCCGGATGATCCTTGGAGATGCGGGCAATGCCTTCGGGCGCGGCGATGATGGACATGAACTTGATGTTTTTGCAGCCCTTTTGCTTGATGAAGTTGAGTGCGGCCGAACCGGATCCGCCCGTTGCAAGCATCGGGTCGAGAATGATAACAAGGCGGTTGGCGATGTCTTCGGGCAGCTTGCAGTAGTATTCGTGCGGTTCAAGCGTCACTTCGTCGCGGTATAAACCGACGTGTCCGACCTTGGCAGAGGGAACAAGCGAAAGAATACCGCTGACCATACCGAGACCGGCGCGTAAGATCGGAACAATGGCAAGCTTCTTGCCGGCGATCATTTTTGCCTTGGTGGTGGTAATGGGCGTTTTGATTTCAACGTATTCGGTCGGAAGATCGCGAAGCGCTTCATAGCCCATCAGCATGGCGATTTCTTCGATAAGCTCGCGGAACTGCTTGCTTCCGGTGCGTTCGTCGCGCAAAATGGAAATTTTGTGTGTGATTAAAGGATGATCGAAAATGGTAACCTGTTCGCTCATGATGTTGTAACTTCCTTTGCATAAGATTCTGATTTCGTATTTTTCTTCATAACCCTTACTATTGTACTAAAATTTGCCGGCTTTTGCAATACCCGACGGGCATTATTCGTAATATCATGCAAGAAAATTATTTTTTCGTTAATATGTGGAGCCGCTACATCGGCTGTCGGCGAATTTGTTTGTGAAAATCAGGTAAAGGCGGTTGACAGAATCCGGTTCTTGCGGTATACTTAGGAAGCTAAAAATGTTTGCGAACGCAAATTCAGCAAATGAACTTTATGGAGCAGCTATGCGATTAGACGCTTACCTTACCGCATTCGGCTTTGCCGCAAGCCGGACACGCGCCAAAAACCTCATCGAAAGCGGCCGTGTGGGCGTGGACGGGAAAAACGTGACAAAGCCTGCATTCGACGTGCCGGAAAATGCCGTCGTGACGCTTGCCGAAACCGATGAAGAGGAATTTGTCGGCCGCGGCGGAAGAAAGTTAGCGGCGGCACTCGAACAGTTCGGCATTTCGGTCTCCGGCCGCATTTGTGCCGATATCGGCGCATCCACCGGAGGCTTTACCGATTGCCTTTTGCGGCGTGGCGCAGTGCGCGTGTATGCCGTCGATTCGGGTTCCGGGCAGCTGGTGTCGGAGCTTGCAGAGGACAGCCGCGTGGTTTCGCTTGAAAACACCAATGCGCGGTATATCGATGCAAGCACGTTCGGCGGTGTGCGCGTCAGCCTTGCGGTGATGGATGTGTCGTTTATTTCCCAGAAGCTATTGTATCCGGCACTTTGCGCGATAACCGAGCCGAATGCGGACATTGTGACGCTGGTCAAGCCGCAGTTTGAGGCAGGCCGCGCGGCACTCGGCAAAAACGGCGTGGTGAAGGATGAAAAGATCCGGCGTGCCGTTGTGGACGAGGTGATTTCATGTGCTGCGCTGTACGGACTCGAAAAGGTCGGTGTGATGACCTCGCCGATTACCGGCGGCAGCGGCAACGTGGAGTATCTTTTACATTTAAGAAAACGGGCTTAGAATGCCGGTCGTAATAGTGTTTCATTTTGACCGGAAAATATGCATAGGATAGAGTTACAGGAGGCAGAATATGACTTTACTTATTGAATTATTAAAATCGCTTCTTCTCGGCATTGTCGAAGGCATTACCGAATGGCTGCCCATCAGCTCGACGGGACACATGATCCTTGTCAACGAGTTCATCGGTAACGAAGGCTTTACCGCAAGCGACCTTTACATCTATGTTATCCAGCTCGGCGCAATTTTAGCGGTCGTGACGCTGTATTTCCATAAGCTCAATCCCTTTTCACCCAAAAAGACGGCGGCGGAAAAAGCGGATACCTGGCAGATGTGGTTCAAGGTGATCGTGGCGTGCGTTCCGGCCGGCGTTATCGGCCTTGCGTTCAACGACTTTATGGATAAATTCGAAAACTGGTATGTGGTGTCCGCCACGCTTATCCTTTACGGTATCGCGTTTTTGTTTATCGAAAAGAAAGGCAGAAAGGCGACGACTACCACCATTCGCGGTCTTTCCTATAAAACCGCGCTTCTCATCGGTGTCTTTCAGGTGCTGTCGATCATTCCGGGCACATCGCGCTCCGGCTCGACCATTTTGGGCGCGATGATTTTGGGCTGCTCCAGAGCGGTCGCGGCAGAGTTTTCCTTCTTCCTTGCCATTCCCGTTATGTTCGGCGTCAGCTTCCTTAAAATCGTGACAAACGACGTTGCCATGACCGGCGGCGATGTTGCGGCACTGCTCCTCGGCATGGCGGTCGCGTATATCGTATCGCTTGCGGCCATCCGATTCTTGATGGATTACGTCAAAAAGCACAATTTCAAGGCGTTCGGCGTATACCGCATCGTGCTTGGCGTTGTGGTGATACTGTATTTCGGTATCCGCGCACTTTTGGCGGCTTAAAGAATTTTAATTTCACCAGCAAACCGGTAAGACGACGGCGTCTTGCCGGTTTTTTTGCGGAACAGGTCGGAAAAATAGTGTTCGTCGGAAAAACCGGTTTGATAGGCAATGTCTTTGATGCGCAGATTGGTGTTTTTGAGAAGTGTTTTGGCTTGTTTGATGCGATTTTCGAGCAGATAATCGTAGGGCGTTAAGCCGAATTCCTTCTTGAAAATGCGGATGGTCTGCGAACGGCTCTTGTAGATAAGAGCCGAAAGCGTCTCTACCGAAACGGTCTCGGACAAATGCGTGTCGAGATAGGCTTTCATGCGTTCGGCTTCAGGCGAAAAGTGGGAAAGCGCGGTCTGTTCACGCTCGTACAGCTTTTGCAGCATTTTGTGAAAGATGAGCGCACAGTGTGCGTTGATCTGCTCCGGCTTGCCGCCGCCCTTGCAGAAACCTAGTATTTCCTCAAATTCCGCACGCAGGTTCATGTCCGGAAAATGCGCTTTGCCGTTTAGACGGTAGGTGCGCACAAGCTCTCCGACGAGAGGGCCGGCCGCGTTGAACCAAATTTTTTTCCAAGGCTCGCGTGCGTCGCTGTAATATTCGTGGTCATACCCGTATTCGAGCATATACACGTCGCCCTCTTTGGGGTGGTATTCCGTGCCGAGATAGTTTAACGTGCCGCTTCCCGAGAAAATGTATTCCATGCAGAAAACGGCGGATTTCGGACGATAGATGTGATACGAACCGTCACAATAGGAGATCCCGGCAATGTTGATATAAAACGGCTCGACAAGGTTGTAGGGCGATATATACTGAATTTCTTCTCTCATGCGCATATTCCTAACGATTTTAGTGATATTATCTATTTACTTCTTGTTATTATACGACTATAATAAACGTATACCAAGTGAATTTTGTAAACATTCAAAAATATACCGCAAAGGAGTTATGAAAAATGGCAAACATTACGATTCCGCGTCCCGAGTATCCACTGCCGCAATGGGAACGCACCCATTGGACCAACTTGAACGGCAAATGGGAATTTGACTTCGATTTCGGCAAGAGCGCGCTTGAGCGCGGTCTGCAAAACGTGCCGAACGACGACCAAAAGCTTCCGCTTGAAATTAACGTTCCGTTCTGCCCGGAAAGCAAGCTCTCCGGCCTTGCTCATACCGATTTTATTCCGGCTGTCTGCTACCGCCGCAAGCTCACGCTTACCGAAAGCGACCTTTCGGGCGTGCTGTTCTTGCATTTCGGCGCCGTCGATTACAAAGCGACTGTATTTGTAAACGGCGAAAAGGTCGGCACGCATAAGGGCGGCTATTCCTCGTTCAAAATGGATATCACCAAATTCGCCAAAGTCGGCGAAAACACGCTCTTTGTCTATGCCGAGGACGATGTCCGTTCGGGCAAGCAGCCGCGCGGCAAACAGGCCGTTCGTTTTTATTCCTCCGGCTGCGACTACACCCGTACCACCGGTATTTGGCAGACCGTATGGCTCGAAGCCGTGCCGAAAGCTTATATCGCAAACGCGAAATACTATCCCGATATCCACGACGGCTCACTGACCGTGATCGGCGAAACGGTCGGCAATGGGGAAGTGACCTTAAAAACCTCCTTTGACGGCAAAGCCACCGGCGATGTTACCGTCAAAACCTGCGGCGGCAAATTCAAGGCCTATATCAAGCTTACCGAAAAGCACCTTTGGGAGCTTGGCAAGGGCGGCCTTTATGACCTTGAACTCACCTTCGGCGAAGATACCGTCAAGAGCTATTTCGGACTCCGCGAGGTTGCTTTGCAGGACGGCGCATTTCTCTTGAACGACAAAAAAGTGTTCCAGCGCACGGTGCTTGACCAAGGCTTCTATCCGGACGGCATCTATACCGCTCCGACCGATGCCGACCTTGTCAAGGACATTCAGTTGTCGCTCGACTGCGGCTTCAACGGTGCAAGACTGCACCAAAAGGTCTTTGAATCGCGCTTCTTATACCATTGCGACCGCATGGGCTATCTGGTCTGGGGCGAAGAAGGCAACTGGGGCATGAACTATCACGATCCTCAGGCAACCGAATTCTTCCTCAACGAATGGGCTGAGGTTGTTGCACGCGACTTTAACCATCCGGCCATCATCGGCTGGTGTCCGTTCAACGAAACATGGGGTTATATACAGCGCCACAGCATAACGACGGTTTTATCTACTATTTATCATTACACCAAGGCTGTTGATACCACCCGTCCCTGTATCGATACCAGCGGCAACTACCATGTGATAACGGATATTTACGATGTTCATGATTACAACCAAGATCCGGAATCCTTCAAGAAGAATTTCGACAGACTTCCGGCGGAGGGGTATCTCCACGATCAGGTTGTCCGCAACGAAAAAGATCCCGAACAGACCTATGGCGGCGAACCGGTCTTTATGAGCGAATACGGCGGCATCCAATGGAACACCGACGGCAATTCCGGCTGGGGCTATGGCACCGCGCCCAAAACGCCCGAAGAATTTATCGAACGCTATCGCGGCCTGACCGAGGCTATGCTTTTCAATCCCAATATAATAATGGAATTCTGTCACATCAGTGAGCCATTT
>URCT01000048.1 GCA_900546385.1 uncultured Eubacteriales bacterium
GGGTGACGAGAGAGTAAGGACCGGTCGAACGGGCGTGGATCTTATCATCGACCAGGTGATGCAGCTTGAGGTAGTACATGATGCCGACCGTGACAGGGTTGTCAAACTGTTCGCCGGTGCGTCCGTCGTACAGAATGGTCTTTCCGTCCTCGCGCATACCGGCCTGCTTTAAGCAATCGGCGATATCCTGCTCGTTGGCACCGTCAAAGACCGGGGTCATGACCTTCCAGCCGAGTTTTTTAGCTGCAATGCCGAGATGCACTTCCAGCACCTGACCGATATTCATACGGCTCGGCACACCCAGAGGATTTAACACAATGTCAAGCGGCGTGCCGTCCGGCAGGAACGGCATATCTTCCGGCGGAAGAATACGCGAAACGACACCTTTGTTACCGTGGCGGCCTGCCATCTTATCGCCGACCGAGATCTTTCTCTTTTGAGCGATATAGACGCGCACGACCTTGTTGACTCCGGGCGGAAGCTCGTCGGAATTGTCGCGTGAAAATTCACGGACATCCACGACCGTACCGCTTTCGCCGTGCGGAAGTCTGAGCGACGTATCACGCACTTCGCGTGCCTTTTCACCGAAGATGGCGCGCAGCAAGCGTTCTTCGGCGGTCAGCTCGGTTTCGCCCTTCGGCGTGACCTTGCCGACCAAAATGTCGCCGGCATGAACCTCGGCACCGATGCTGATAACGCCGCTTGCGGTCAGATATTTGAGCGCGTCCTCGCCGACGTTCGGAATATCACGGGTGATTTCCTCCGGTCCGAGCTTGGTATCGCGCGCTTCGTGCGAATATTCTTCAATATGAATCGAGGTGTAAACATCGTCGCGGACAAGACGTTCGTTTAACAGAACGGCGTCCTCGTAGTTGTAGCCCTCCCACGTCATGAAGCCGATAAGGGCGTTCTTACCGAGCGCGACTTCGCCGCCGCTGGTAGCCGGGCCGTCGGCAATGACCTGACCTTTGGTCACGCGGTCGCCCTTAAAGACGATAGGACGCTGGTTGACGCAGGTGCCTTGGTTGGAGCGTTTGAATTTAATTAAATGATAGGTGCGGACATTGCCGTCATCCTCGCGGATCTCGACCTTGTCGCCGCTGGCGGCTTCGACGATACCGTCTGCCTTTGCAACGACCACAACGCCGCTGTCGACGGCAGCCTTGTATTCCATACCGGTACCGACAATCGGGCTTTCGGTCATCATCAGCGGCACTGCCTGCTTCTGCATGTTGGAACCCATGAGCGCACGGGTGTTATCGTCGTTTTCAAGGAACGGGATCATAGCCGTGGCAACCGAAACCACCATTTTCGGCGAGACATCCATGTAGTCAACGCGTTCTTTTTCGACCTCCGTGATTTCTTCACGGATACGGACGGTAACGCGGTTGTTGACGAAGCGGCCGGTCTCGTCGAGCGGTTCGTTTGCCTGGGCGACGACGTATTCGTCTTCGACGTCGGCGGTCATATAGACAACTTCATCGGTAACGATGCCGGTGGCTTTGTCCACCTTGCGGTAGGGCGCTTCGATAAAGCCGAATTTGTTGATTTTTGCGTAGGTAGCAAGATAGGAGATAAGACCGATGTTCGGACCTTCCGGCGTTTCGATCGGGCACATTCTGCCGTAATGCGTGTAGTGCACGTCGCGGACTTCGAAGGAAGCACGGTCACGCGACAGACCGCCCGGGCCGAGTGCCGAAAGACGGCGCTTGTGCGTCAGCTCCGCAAGCGGGTTTGCCTGATCCATGAACTGCGACAGCGGCGAAGAACCAAAGAATTCCTTGATGGCCGAAACAATCGGACGGATATTGATAAGGTTCTGCGGCGTGAGGTTTTCGGTGTCCTGCATGGTCATGCGCTCTTTGACAAGCTTTTCCATACGGGTAAAGCCGATGCGCATCTGATTCTGCAAAAGCTCACCGACGCTGCGCAGTCTGCGGTTGCCGAGGTGGTCGATATCGTCCACCGTGCCGCAGCCATGTGCGATGCAGAGCATATAGTTGACCGACGCGTAAATATCGTCGTGCGTGATGTGCTTGGGAATAAGCTCCATGCGGCGGCGTTCGAATTCGGCGATAAACGCTTCTTCGTTGTCCGTCGAAGCGAGAATTTCCTTCAAAACGTCAACCTGCACCTTTTCTTCTACTTTTAAGGAAGAAAGGTCATAGCCGGTCGGAACAACGCCGAGCGCGTTCATGTCTGCCATCTTGTTGGAGAACACCTTGAAGGTCTCGTCGCTGCCGTGTTCGTTCGAATACAATTCGACCTCATAGCAGCCGGTCTTTTCAATCTGCTCTGCCATTTCGCGGTTGAGCATGGTGCCTTCGTCGAAAATGATCTCACCGGTAAACGGATTGACGGCAGGCTTTGCAAGCTTGAAGCCGGCAATGCGTCTGCCGAGTGCAAGCTTCTTGTTGAACTTGTAGCGGCCGACGGCCGAAATATCGTATCTCTTGGGATCAAAGAACAGATTATTGATTAAAATCTGAGCCGATTCCACGATAGCCGGGTCGCCCGGACGCAGCTTCTTGTAGATTTCCTTCAAAGCTTCGTCATGTGCGCTGGTGCCGTTCTTCTGGGCTTCGCTTTCCATCAAATCCTTGGTGAGGGTGGCTTTGATATAGGCGTCGTCGCCGAAGGTGTCAAGAAGCTCTTTCGACGTGCCAAGTCCCAAAGCGCGTAAGAAAATGGTAATCGGCAGCTTGCGGTTTTTATCGATTCTTACATAGAAAACATCGTTGGCATCGGTTTCATATTCGAGCCATGCGCCGCGGTACGGAATGACGGTGGCGGCGTATAATTTCTTGCCGCTCTTGTCGTCAGCCGACTCATAGTAAATGCCCGGCGAACGGACGATCTGCGAAACGACGACACGTTCCGCACCGTTGATAATGAACGTACCCTGCTCGGTCATGAGCGGAAAATCGCCCATAAAGACCTCAGACTCTTGAACGTCGCCGGTCTCCTTGTTGGAAAGGCGGACGGTCACGCGAAGATGAGCGGCGTAGTTGACGTCGCGCTCCTTGCATTCCTCCACGGGATATTTCGGTGTTTTATCGATGGAAAAATCCACAAATTCGATAAACAGATTGCCGGTGTAATCGACAAGCGGAGAAACATCCTCCAAAACTTCCTTTAACCCTTCGTTGAGAAACCACTCATACGATTCCTTCTGTACCTCGATGAGGTTTGGCATTTCGAGCTTTTCGTCAATCTTGGAAAAGCTGTACCGAATGTTGTTGCCAAGCTTGCAAGGCTTCACCATGGTTTGCTATCACTCCATTCCTACTTCTTGTACCGGTGGCGTGCGGAAAAACGGGTCTTCAAAAAAGGGCAAAATCCCCCTATACGCTCTCAAACGCCGATATTTCCGCTTGATTATAATGCAGTATAATACTATAGCATGAAAGCCGCATAAAGTCAAGTGTTTTGGAGCCTTTCGAGCGCTTTTTTTGAGAAAAATTCCCGGATTTCTCTTGAATTTACAATAACTTTTTCGAAAAGTTCCAGATAATTCAGCGGTTTTTTTCTAAAAATTTACATTTGGACAAAAACAAAATAAGAACCGCCCGACGGACGGCTCTTCAGACTGTTGCAAAAGTCTATAAGGCTTTTCGGGCGAAGCCCGATTTCAATAAAAATCCGAAAAATCCGGGGACATGCGCCACGGATTTTTCTCCGATAGATTCGCGAGTGTCGAAAAGCGGAGCTTTTTGGCATGAGGCGCGAGCGAACGAATCTGCTTCGTGTCGTAAAACGCAGTTTTGCGACACGCTCAGAGCCGCCCGACGGACGGCTCTCATATCCGGTTTTTGGGGGCTTTTCGGCTATGCTTCTGCTTCGGATGCAAGCGCAGTCGCCGCAGCCGAAGGCATGATTTCGATGTCGGTCGCCCTTTCCTTGACGCATAACGGCTTTAAGGAAGCCATGCTTTCCATGGAAAACACCTCGATGGTGTCGATGTCGGCGGCATCTGCCGTCTGGAAAACAAGCAGTCCGTCGCCGTCGGCGTTGAAGCGCGCCTTGTCGGCAAGCGTTGTGTTAACGGTATCGACCGTTCGGCCATCCTTTTTCAGCGCAAGCGTGACGGCCGATTCGGGAGCCATATTATAAGCATAAATAAGGAAGAATGTATTCTCGTCGGATTTTAATATGTGCGTCAGCGTGGTGACATAATCGAATTGAATATCTGCGTCTTGGTCGATGTAGATATCCGCCTTTTGGATGGCTTCCCAATCCTCCTTGGAGCCGGTGTAGCGAACCGTTTTGTCGCCCCAGTTGAAACTGTTTTTGCCGATATAGCCGATCGAGCTTGGAAGGACCAACTCGGAAAAGGCGTTTGTGCCGTTAAAGAGACCGGCGGCCAAACCAAAGGTTCCCGGACGAACGGTCAGGCGGGCTTGTTTGGGAAGCGACCGGCACATTGCCGCTTTACCGAGATAGATGAGACCGCTCGGCTGATTTGAGAACCACGGGGTAGACCAAAACGCATCGTTGGAAATGTAGCGCACATTTTCCCCGCCGGTAACTGTTTTTAACGATTCGCAGAAATAAAAGGCATCTATTTCGATTTGCACCACGCTTGCCGGAAGGTCGATGGCGGTGAGATCGGTTCTCTCAAAGGCACTTTGGCCGATGTAACGCAAGGTTTCCGGCAGGCGAATCTCTGTCATTTTGTTGGATGAAAAAGCGTACGATCCAATGGTGAGCAAGCCCTCCGGCAGGTTTACCTGTAAGGATTCGCCGGTCTGTGTGTGTTTCCGGTAAAAAGCTTGACCGCAAATGTGCTTGGTTCCTTCTTTTATCGTATACACGCCGTCCGCATTTTTACCTTTATAGGTATACAGATAGCAGTCGTCCGGGCCGAAATATACCGCGCCGTCCGGCTGATTATTATACCAGGCGGTTTTGTAAAATACATTGTCATGAAACAGCGTATTTGTGCCGTTGACGGAGATGGTTTGCAAGGCTGTACAGTAGGCAAAAGCATTCGAATCGACTTCGGAAAGCGGTGCGGGCAGGGAAATGGCAGTGAGCTTCGAACAGCCGCTGAACGCAGAGCTGCCGATGGATTTTAACGATTCCGGAAAGGAAACGGAGGTTAGAAGGGTGTTTGATTCAAAGGCTTTTTCATAGATCATGAGCAAGGACGACGGCAGCGTGAGTGTTTTTAACTTACTGCCGGAAAAGGCGCTCGGCCCGATGGCAAGAAGGGATTTCGGCAATGTGAGATTGGTTAACGGACAGTGATAAAAGACTTCGCTGCCGATGAGCTTCAGATTCGGGCAGCTGATGGTCGCGCGTGCCAGCTTACTGCATTCGTAAAACAAGCCCTGCGGCAGATATTCGATGTCCATGGCAAGCGTGACGGACGTTATGCCGGTGTAGGCAAAGGCATACGCGCCGAGTTCTTTCAACGTTTTCGGCAGAGCCATTTTGGTCAAGGACGTACATCCGATAAAAGCACCGGAGCCGACCGATTCCAAAGCCGAAGGAAGGGAGGCTGTTTTTAAGCTCGTGCAGGCGTAAAAAGCACTGTCGCCGATCTTTTTTAAGCTTGTCGGAAAGGTGACCTTGGTGAGACCGGAGGCATTGGCAAATGCTTCGGTTTCGATCGAGGTGATGCCGGAGCCGATGGTGATTTCTGTGATGGATTTGCATAGCTCCTCCCAGGGAAAAGGTTCATCCTCGCGGCGTTTCATTTCGCCTTGGCCGGTAATGGTCATGACGCCGTTGCGTTTTTTTAAGGAATAGGTCAGGTTGTCATAAACGCCGTTGCATTCCCAAACCGCATAAAGCGTGACACTGCTGTTCGAGGTGTAGCGTGCGCCGGGCTTGTAGGCGACTTCGCCGTCGGCCGTCTTTGACCAGCCGCAGAAGGTCCAGCCCGGGGAGTTGGGAACAGCCTCGGTCAGAATCAGCGTTTCGCCGGACTTCTTGATCTGCTGTGCCGGTGGATTGTATCCGCCGTTGCTGTTGTAGCGCACAATGTATTCGGTCGCGGCAAGCGTTGTGTCGGAAGCGGAAACGGCTGTTTCAGCATCGGAAACGGCTTCGGGCGTTTCGAAGGAGGAAAGCGCAAGACTGCCGAGCGCCAACGTGCCGATAAGAACGGAAGAAACCGTCAAAAGGCGGAAAACGCGGGAGGCTGCATGGTGAAACGGTACTTTTTTCATAAAAGATCTCCTTTGTTTATGTGTATATTCGTTTGTGTGGTGTGACGAATCTTTGTACTGTAGCGGGAAAAGCGAATGCTTTACACATTTATAATACCATATATTTGGAAGGTTTGTCAAGAAAAATCGTAAGATTGTTCATCGATTATAGGCGGCCGAAAGCGCCGTGGCAGGCGTTATTTGGTGAATATGCACAATGAACTTTGTGCAATCCTACGATTTTTGCGTTTTTTTGGCGGCTTTCTTGACAACTGCGTGGCGATGTGATACACTTTACTTTAGTAAGATATGTGAGATTTTCGCATATCTGCAATTTTTTCAAGAAAAAGGAGAGAGAGCATGAATAAAAAATTCATTCTCGGCATTGCCGCAGCCGCTGCCATCGCAGTGGGCAGTTTATCTGCTTCCGCTGAAGGCTTTGCCAAAACGAACACCTACACGCCCGGAATGTTTAACGATGTTCCGGCAAGCGAATGGTACGCTTCCTCCGTCTCGTCCTCTTATGAGCTCGGCTTCATGAAGGGCACGGCAGACGGCGTCTTTTCGCCGGAGGGCAACATGACGGTTGCCGAAGCTATCACCATCGCCGCTCGCGTGCATGACGCGTACAATGCGAAAGGCACGACCTTCTCGCAGAACGGCGCAAACTGGTATGACGAGTACGTCAAGTATGCCGTCGACAACGGCATTATCAAGGCCGACGCATTCGACGATTACGATCGTCCCGTCAAGCGTTACGAAATGGCGGTCATCTTCTCGAAAGCCGTTCCGGACAGCTATTTGGAAGCCAAAAACAACGTCACCGAAATCCCGGACGTTCCCAACACCAACGGTTATTTCGACCGTTTGCAGTTACTCTACAACGCCGGCGTTGTAATGGGCAACGACGCATTCGGCACGTTCATGCCGAACAACAACATCATCCGTGCGGAAGCCGCCGCTATCATCGGCCGTATCGCGCTTCCCGAAAACCGTTTGCAGAAGACGCTGGTTGATGCAAACTACGACGATGCGTATTATCTTGCAATTACCGCCAACGGCTTGGACCTTACCGGCGGTGCGAACCAGTACGACACGCCGTGGCAGTACGACAACCGCAACCAGACCGGCATCATCATGAACTCCGCCGGTCACGTGGCTGACTACTACCTCGACGGCAAAGTTGAGCTGTGGCGCGACCTCGACGACGTTTCCCGCGGCCTTGTCGGCTGGGATTTCTACGGTTCCGTTGCAAGCGTGGAAAACGGCGTTTACTTCAAATTGGTAGACGATGATCTCAACGAAGTTGCAGCTCTTACCACCAAGGACGGCAAGTACTTTATGAACGGTACCGATACCGGCATCGAAGCCAAGAACGGTACGCTCTTCTTCACCATGCAGGCCGATCTTGACGCCAACACCGTCGCGCTTTACATGAACGGCGCAAAGGTCGGCGACTATGCCGCCGGTGATTACACCGTTTCGCGCGTTTACATCGGTTCCGGCAAGGAGACCATCGGTTCGGTTACCATCACGCGTACCGATATCTACAAGGATTACCTTGTTAACGAAATCTTCCTCGTTCCCGCAGGCGGCGCACTTTCCCAATGGGAAGTGAGCGGCACGGGCGCGGTCGTCAAGAAGGGCGGCCAGGGCTACAGTGATACGGCAAGTGCAGAGCTTGCGGCCGGCAGCGTTGCCAAGAAGTCCTTCAAGCCGGTTTCCGGCTCGGTCGTTTACGAAGCGTATATGCTTTTCCCGACTGCCGACGATACCGGTTATATCTCACTCAACAGCGGCGATACCTCGGTTGCAAAGCTTTCGCTTGACGCCAACGGCGTTTATGCACCCGACGGCACCAAGCTGCGCCATCATACCAACAACATCTGGCAGACCCTTCGTATCGAAGCCGACACCGTAAACGGCACGGTTCTCTACAAGGTCAACGGCAAAAAGGTCGGCGAATTCGCCCTCTCGGCCGCTGCACAGACGGTTGACAACATCACGGTTGCCAACACCTCCGGCACGGTGTTCTTCGATGACGCCAAGGTCTTTATGACACACGATCACGACGATTACTGCCCGGTTCCGAAGCCCATCACCGACGACGGTTACGACGTTCTTCTCAACGTCTGCTCGCTGTGGCGTGAAGGCACGCACTTCGGTTGGGGTGCCGTTTCCGCATTCCCGGATGTTGAACCGGCTCTCGGCTACTACGACGAAGGTATCCCGGAGGTTGCAGACTGGGAAATCAAGTTTATGGTTGAAAACGGCATCGATGTCCAGCACTTCTGCTGGTACTGCCCGTCGAACAACCAGCTCGAACCGATCAAGAGAAGCGGTCTCAACTTTGCTCTCCATGACGGTTTCTTCAACGCCGAATACTCCGATATGATGAAGTTCACCTTCATGTGGGAAAACACCGGCGTCAACACCACCAACCTCGAAGACTTCAAGACGTACATCTGGTCGTACTGGATGGATTACTACTTCCTTGACGACCGCTTCTACACCATCGACAACAAGCTCGTCTTCACCACTTGGAGCTACGGCAACTTTAAGAAGGCGTTCGGCGGCACGAACGAGGGCGCACAAGAAGCAGTCAAGTTCATGAACGAGGATGCCAAGGCACACGGCTTCGACGGCGTTATGCTGTTCTTTGCCGACGGCCATGCACAGGATGCCGCGACCTTTACCGCCATGGCAAACATCGGTGCTTCGGGTGCTTATGCTTACCACTGGGGACAGGACGGCAACAATTATGACGCCTCCGTCGCCCGTTTGCAAAAGAATGCCTCCTACGGTGTGCTTCACATCATCCCTGCCGTTTCGGTCGGCTTTAACAATGTCGGCTGGTCGGGCTCGCGCAAGCCGCTCATTTCCCTCGAAGACCATAAGAAGGTTCTCGAATACATCAAGAACGACTATCTGCCGAAGCAGGACGGCTGGAAGGCCAAGACGCTCATCGTTTCCACCTGGAATGAATACGGCGAAGGCACGTATGTCATGCCGTGCAAGGGTCTCCACGGTTTCGGCTACCTTGAAAACGTTGCCGAAGTTATCTCCGGCGTGACCGACCATTCGGGCAACATGTATCCGACCGACAACCAAAAGGCACGTCTGTGCCATATGTATCCCGCCTCCAAGACCAGCATCAAGCGCTTAGGCACGGAGACGGATGAAACCATCGATCCGAAGGACAAGATCCAGATCACGATCGACAAGGTGGATTACAAAGCACCGTTCAATCCGATTTTGAAAAACGACGAGCTGTATGTGACAGCAAGCGCGTTTGACGGCTTCTTCAGCCTCAACAACTACTATTATGAATGGAGCCGCTACACCGGTGTGCTTCGCATCGTCACCAAAAAAGACCACGAAGTGATCTTTACCGTAGACAGCAATATCGCCAAGGTTGACGGCAAAGACGTTACGCTTGCCGAAAAATTCACGCTGCGCGACGGACTGCCGGTAATACCGTTATTCATGCTGTACAAGCTGGATGAAACCAACTACACCTTCGAAAACAACACGTTAACGGTATCGAGCCTTGACAAGAAGTTTGAAGAGATCGCCAAGGATCGTGTGGCCTACCAGTATGAATTCGAAGTACCGGGCGACCTCGAGGGCTTTGTCGGCTACACGACGACCGCCTATGTACAAAACGGCTTCCTCTCGGGCGATGCGGTAGAACGTGTGGGCGATGCCGTTCCCTACGACCCGCGTCTTGCGTTGACCGGCATTTCGTTGGACACGCTGCTCTGCAACAAAATCGTTGTCGGCATGAAGTATGAGCTTCTTGACACGGACAACACGAAAATTGAAGTGTATTACGCAACCGATGTTGATCCCGCTCTGTCGCAGGATAAGAGTGCTCTTGTTGTGTTAAACGGACAAACCTCCGGCGGCAAAGTCAACGAATATGTTTTCGATTTCTCCGAAAAAGACTCTTGGACCGGCAAGGTCACGCAGATCCGTGTTGACCCCATAAGCTGCGGCGGCCACTTTGACATCGATTACATCCGCTTTGTGATGGATGAAAAGCTTGCCGAAAAAAATGCGGCTTTGATCGAAGAAAACAAGCGGAAAGAAGAGGAACGAAAGAAGAAGGAAGAAGAACGGCTTTCACAAGGCATTCTTCTTGAAAACGGCGATGCCGAGGATCTGACGGCTTCCAACGCTTTCACAACCAGCAAAGCCAACGGCACCATCGAAATTTACGAAGATAAGAAGATGGGCAATGTATGGCGCGTCACTCCGGCTGAAGGCAAGATTTGGACCTATATGGGTCAAGTCGTACAGTTCACGCCCGGCACCAAATATAACGTTTCGTTGGACATCAAGCTCACCGGTACTCCCACCAAGGCAAGCGACGTGACCACGCAGATCTTCTGCAACGTCCGTTATTTGGATGCCGACGGCAAGATCGACCACATCACCTTCCCCGGCAGCAACGTTACCTTAAACTCGAGCGACGATTGGAGACATTGGGAATTCAGCTTTGAAATTCCCGAAAATGCCACCTCGCGTTCCGACGACCAGTTTACGTTCTATTCCAACCCGGTCGGCGATGAGGGTGTCGGCTATATGATCGATAATCTTATCGTGAAAAAGGCTTAAGCATTCAGCACAAAAAACGAATTGCCCCGGGCGATTGTTTTGACAAACGATTGCCCGGGGCATAAAATTTCTCCTGCAGCAGAAGGTTTCTTCCGCCGCAGGAGTTTTTTCATGGTTTACTTGCTTTTCCGTGCATTCTTTCACGGAAAGCACTTAAGTTTAATCGGGAAGGATTTCTTCGACAACGATGTTATCGAAATAATAGCCGACGCCGATTCCGTTCACCGGATTGGAGTAAATGGTGAACATATCCGCACCGCGGTCTTCGCTGTTCGGGTTCACGGTAAACTCGAATTCGAATTTCTTCCAGCCATCGCCTGCCGTTAAGAAGATGTTTTTGACAACATGGTCGTTTTTGCCGATATCCGGGTCGCTGTACTGCATATTGGCAAGAATTTCGCCCTTGAACGACGGGTCAAGAGCCGTATCCGTGCCATGGCCGTACAGGCGGACGTCCATGCTGACCTTATAGGTCGCGCCCGGCTTAAAGGTGCAGGACTGTTTTGCATACAGCCAAATCTGAATATCGTCGCACGGGAGAACATAGCAACGGTTATTGCTGTTATCCGGATCTTCGACGATTTTTATTTTGCCGTGCGTATCCGAGAAAGCCACTGTCGAGCCTTCGGCGTCGCCGTTGCGGATAGCAAACGGGGCTTCGCCCGGGTCAACGTAGTTCGGGTCAACCACAAAACGGATATAATCGATATCGATTTCGCCGATCGCATCAAACGGGTCGAAACGGAGCTGGGTAATGGTATCCTTCCAAAGCGCGTTGGAGGCGGTATCGACTGCATATTCCTCCCATGCGCCGTCGCTGCTCTTGCCCTTGAGTTTCACCTTTAAGGTCTTGCTTTCCGACCAGTTTTGGTCGTTATTGGTGATGAAGTACATGGTCAAGAACTCGGTGTCTCTGTCCTTATGATACTGGCCGGAATAGCTGTAACGCACACGGTATTCCAGTCTTACGTACTTTTCAGCCGGGAGGTTAATGCCCTTGGCCGACATGATGGTCGGGTCGGTGCTGTCCGAGAGAGAAACGGCTGACATATGGCCTTCATTGGCAACCGAAAGTCCCATAAAGCCGCTGGTCCAGCCTTCGGTATCGCCGGTGAGATCGAATTGCCACTCGCCGTCCTTACGTTCGGAAAGCTTATCGTAGTACCACTTATTGTCGGTTTCCACGTTGATTCTGCCCTTTTCGTCAACCGCATAGGCATAGCCGACATCGGCGCAGAATTTCTCGATCGGAAGATACGGAAGCCCGTCGATCGACGGGAGCTTGTAGCCGAGTTCCTTGGTTTTTCCGTCCACGGTGTACTTGTCGCTGCCGACCGTCAGGAGGATGACATGCTTCTTCATGTTGATCGTCAGCTCGCCCTTATCCTTGTTCCAGACGTGGAAGATATCAAGACGGTAGTCGATCGCCTGACGCGGGTCAAAGGCAATGAGCATATCGCCCTTTTCGGATTTTACCGGCTTAAAGAAGTTTTCGACCTTTTGACCGTCGATAATCATTTCCGTCGGAGCGGAGGTGGTATCGGCAAGAAGCTCAATGGATTTCACGCCGAAGGTCTTGCCTGCGCCGTCAACCGGGTCGATGCGGAGCTTGGCGATCTTGCCGCGCCAATTGGAGTTTGCAGAGGCATTGATGACATATTCGGTCATTTCGTCGGAGGTGATCTCAAACTTAAAGGAACGCGCCTCCGCCGGGTTCAGGTTATCTGTGGTCATAAAGAAGAGCTGTGCGATCTCGCCCTTCTTCGCCTGCATGGTAATGCGGATAGCCGGGACCTTATCAAGCGTATAGTTGCAGGAAATGGTCTTATCGATGAGCGCGTCGCCTTTGGACGTGCCGAATGCGCCGTTCGGCGTAAACTCGATATTTTCGATATTGGCAACGCCGAAGCCGTCTTTGTTTGTGTATTCAAGGGAAGCGACCGTCGAAAGCTTGGAGGTGTCGGCCATTTCATTTACAACGCCGTCGCGGCGAAGCAGATGACGGTACTGGGGATACATCCGGTTGATGCGTGTTTTTTGTGCAGCCGTCGGAACGGTATTGACCGCCTTATCGGCCTTTTCGTCGGTATAGGCTTCGCGGAGTGCGTCGAGATAGCCAAAGCCGTTTTCGCCGGCTGTCGGCATAAGATACGTGCCTTCGCCGTATTCGTTCCAGGTCGAGAGCATGACGAAATTCTTCTGCCAGTTTTCCTTGGCGTAGGTTGGGAGATATTCCTCCTTGACCCACTTTTGTGCGGCGGCATAATCGGCAAACGACATCATCGGGTGACGGGTCTCCGTGCCGCTCCAGGCAACGTTGTTAAAGCCGACCGAAATAGTCGGAACGGTGTACATACCGGTAAACTTAGCGCTGTTTAAGATCGCATTCTTCGTGTAGGAAAGCGACGAACCGGAGGTGCCCCAGTTATATGCATAGCTGCCGTCAAAGCCCATGTTCATCATGGTGTTGTTGGAGGAATCGCAGGCAAGATAGATCATGCCGTCAAAGCCGAGCTTTTTGACCTCTTCTTCGAGGTAGTCAAACATCTTCTTGACGTTTTCTTCACCGCCGGCACGCTTTGCCATATCTCTCCAGCCGAACACGCAAAGCACCGGCTTGTTGCCGATGGTCATGTAGCGGTCGTCCTTGAAGAAATTCTCGATAAAGAACGGGACATAGTTGTTCTTGAACGCTTCAAAGTTGGTCGGTGAAGAGGCATTTCCGGCTTCCCAGAGAACGGCATATTTGGACATCTCCGAATACTTTGCGTTCATGAAGCCGTTGAAGAGGTGGTTTCTCTCGCTATCGATATTGATGACACCGTCATGCATATTGTTTGTGCCGAAATAGATGCAGTATGCACCGAAATCAATGCCGTGTTCAACAAGGTATTTGATTTCCCAGTCGGCGGTTTCGGGATTGCCCTCGTCGTAGTAGCCGAGGACCGGCGTAAGGTCGTCGTGTGCCGAAACAGTGCCCCAACCGGCATGCAGCTCATTGACCCACAACGAGCAGACGTTCATGCCGACGGTGTATTTGTCCTCACCGGCCGGCTTTACGGGAGCCGGAACATAGTCCTCATGCTCCACATAGCGGTATACCTTAAAGGTATCCATGGAAATTTCGGTGTCCGAAAGGTTAGATACGACAAAGTTATCCACTGAGGTGGTGCTGTCGGCAAAATCGACCTCGCCAACCTTGCGGCCGTTGACCTTGACAAGCATTTTCTGCGTTTCGGTGTCCAGCTCTAAACGGAAGCGATACCAGAGGTTCTTTACATAATTATCGTAAACCTTGGTGCCGTTGACATAGTAATTGTTTGCGTCGGCAGAAACGGCAGCAATCGTCTTGGCACCGCTGCGCAGATCATAGGTAAAGCTTTCGCCGCCCGGCTGCCATGCGATGAATTCGGCAATAATCTTGCCGCTTACCGGGTCGAATTGGGTCATAGCCGAGCTGTTTCCGGGAAGCTTTAAGGCAGAACTTGCGGAATAGGCACCGCCGAGCGTCGTCCAACCGTAAGGAAGTATATTTTTGGTTGCGGACATAACGTCAAAGTTTTCGTAAACACCGTAGTTTACGGTCATTTTGATAAAGCCGGGCGTGAGGATAGCCGTACTCTTTTCATCCGTCGCAAAACGGAAGTTCACAAGATTGGTCTTCTCACCGGAGGTGGCAAGCGGATGCACGCCATAGGACGTATCGCCGATAACAGTCTCAGCGCGATTGTTGTCCAAATCGAGAACAATATAGAAGTAGAATGCACGGTTCTCACCGAGATCGACAAGCTTGGTATAGCTTCCGTCGGCATTCAAAAGCTGCCATGCGCCGTCAAGCACTTTTAGCTGATAAACACTGTCGCCGGTCTCGTTCTGATATTCAATGTAAGCGCCCTCATAGTTTTTCTTGCCGAGAGAAACCGAGGTGCGAAGCAAAACCTTGCCGGTCGTGGTCTTGTTAAGCTCACGGATATACGCCGTGCCGTTTTCGGTGCTGATATCCACCAAAGAGGAATACGAGCTTTCCAGCGACGTCAGCGGCGCACCGCCGCGGCCGTCATACAGCCACCCGGATTTGAGACCGTGCTGACTGTTGCCGAGCGAAGGCGAACGGCTGGTTACAAGAAGATAAGCATCGTCCTCCGACACGCTGTCAAGCGTTTTGGAAAGGCGGTTGTCGGGAAGTGCCACACGGTTGATGATGGCAGCCGCTTCCGCACGGGTAATATTGTTTTCCGGGAAAAAGTTGCCGTAGGAATCGCTGCCCATGACAACACCGGCCTTATAAAGCGTTAACAGGTCAGCGGCATAGGCACTGTTTTTGGACACGTCGGGAATGGATTTCACGTCGTTTTTCGCCGTGAAATAATCGGCCGGCATCGCACTCTTAAAGATCGACGCGACCTCATAACGCTTTGCCGGACGGTCAAAATTGTCAAATTGACCCTCCTTAACAAAGCCTGCGGCAACGGCGTAGTTGACATACGGCGTGTACCATTCGCCGCCGGTGCTTGTGTCGATTGCCGTTCCGGCGTTGATGGCGGATGCGCGTGCCGCCATGGTGATGGCTTCCGCTACGGTCACGTTGCCATCCGGCGAAAACAGGCCGCCGCCGACGCCGTTCATAAGGCCGAGTTCATAGGTGTTTGCCACCTCAGCGGCATACCATTCGGTCTGCGGCACATCGGTAAACTGGCCGGGCGTGTAGGTGTTTGTTTTTTCAAACGCACACGCCGTCACGGCAAGCGATGCGGCAAGCAAAGCCCCAATGAGAAGTCTCTTTGCGTGGTTCATGTTTCATTGCTCCTTTTTTTGCAGATTTTTTGCGACAGAATATCACAATCGGCTATTCTTCAGAATCTATTGTAGCACAAACCGGTTCTTTTAGCAATATCCGCAAGCAAAAGGCGGCAAATGCGCGTGAATTTGCACATTTGCCGCCAAATTCCGAAGGTATTTTGCGCATATCTGCTGATTTTGATCATTCCATGCGCAAGGATTGTAATCTTCTTTATGATTTATTTTTCAAATATTCATCAATGGCTTCAGCAGCATTCTTCCCTGCTCCCATCGCGAGGATAACGGTCGCAGCGCCGGTGACGGCGTCGCCGCCGGCATAAACGCCTTCGCGCGAGGTCAGGCCGGTGGCTTCTTCGGCGATGATGCCGCCCCATTTTTGGGTTTCAAGCCCGGCAGTGGTCGATTTGATGAGCGGATTCGGGCTGGTGCCGAGCGCCATGATGACGCAGTCGACGTCAAGCTTGAAGTCGCTGCCGGTCTTTTCGATCGGACGGCGGCGGCCGGATGCGTCCGGTTCGCCAAGCTCCATTTCCACGCAGGTCATGCCGCAGACATTGCCGGTTTCGTCACCGTGGATTTCCACCGGGTTGGTGAGCGTTTTGAAGATGATGCCCTCTTCTTCGGCGTGTTCGACTTCTTCTTTTCGGGCAGGAAGTTCTTCCATGCCGCGGCGATACACGATATACACGTTTGCGCCAAGGCGTTTGGCACAGCGTGCCGCGTCCATGGCCACGTTGCCGCCGCCGACCACTGCCACGTTTTTGGCGTGCTCCACCGGCGTATCGCTATCGTCCTTATACGCTTTCATGAGGTTGATGCGGGTCAAAAATTCATTGGCCGAATACACGCCTTTGAGGTTTTCGCCCGGGATATTCATGAATTTCGGAAGACCTGCGCCCGAGCCGATAAACACGGCTTCGAAGCCGTATTCCTTCATAAGCTCATCGATCGAAAGCGTTTTGCCGATGACCATATTGGTCTCGATATCCACGCCGAGAGCTTTTAAGCCGTCGATTTCCTTTGCGACGATGCTCTTGGGCAGACGGAATTCGGGAATGCCGTACACAAGCACGCCGCCGGCCAGGTGAAGGGCTTCGAAAACGGTGACCTTATAGCCTTTTTTGGCGAGATCGCCGGCGCAGGTAAGGCCGGACGGGCCGGAGCCGATGACGGCGACTTTATGGCCGTTGGATACGGGCGGTGTGACGGTTTCGGCGGTATGTTCGTTATGCCAATCGGCGACGAAGCGTTCGAGGCGGCCGATCGCGACGGGTTCGCCCTTGATGCCGCGCACGCATTTGCCTTCGCACTGGTTTTCCTGCGGGCAGACGCGGCCGCAGACAGCAGGCAGGCTGGACGATTGATGGATGATCTGATAAGCGGCTTCGAAATCGCCTTCGGCGACCTTAGCGATAAAATCGGGAATATGGATTTTGACGGGACATCCGCCGACGCACGGGTGATTTTTACAGCCGAGGCAGCGTTTAGCTTCATCGACGGCCTGTTCGGCGGTATAGCCGAGAGCGACTTCTTTGAAATTTTTATTGCGCACGTCCGGTGCTTGGGTAGGCATCGGATTTTTCTTAAGGGACATATTCGGCATTTTTAGGGAACCTTCTTTCTTGGATTTTTGCGGATTTTCGTTGAAAATCCGCGTATATCGCCGCCTATGGCGGCGGAGTTCTTGTTCTTTTTGCGTCTGCAAAAAGAACCAAAAAGCACACGGAGTGTGCCGTCCCGGCAGGGACAAACTTTCCATAGGAAAGTTTCAAAGTTTTTTGCCCTACTTTTTGTGTTTTACAAAAAGTAGGAAAAAAATACTGCTCGGACGTGCAAAAAGTTGCCGGTGGCAAGTTTTTGTGCGTCGGAGACCGC
>URCT01000049.1 GCA_900546385.1 uncultured Eubacteriales bacterium
ATCGAGGTTTGGAAAACCTCGAAACTTCCTGCAAGGAAACGATTTTATTCTTTTCGCTTGTACGAAAAGAACCAAAAGTACCCGAAGGGCTGCGGCCCTCTCGACTCCCGGGAGACGATTCAAATCTCCGGTCGATACGTGATTGTTGCGAAAAACAACCGGCGTTCATCAGGTAACCGGCGATGCCGGGAATTACAACTTTGCCGGGTATCGCCGGCAATGATTTGAATCGGTGCGAGATTCCGGCTTTACAGCGTAAGGAGTTAAAGCAAACAGCAAAAGAACGGCTGTGTTCTTTGCAAACAGTAGGTTAAGGGTGGTATAAATGGGAGATGGAGGGTGGAAAAGGATTGCTTTGGATGGGAAAAAGGAAAGATTTGTGCAAAAGAGAGCTTTTTGTTTGCGAAAAAGGGCTGTTTTTTCAGCTCATGTAAAGCCAACCGATAAAGAAAAGCTTTTTTTCAGCACAGGAGAATCCAATTTACCGCTGCACCAAAGCTAACGAGCAACTGCAAATTTTATCCGTAAAAAACTACTGTGAGCTTGCAGTACACCTTTCCTTTTTCGAAAAATATCAGTCTTGCGTCTGCACTACGATAATCCTTTCGCACCGATTCAAAGCCTTTTCGCCGCCGTTTTGTGCGAAAAACCGGTTTCGACACGTGCCGCCGGAAATTTTTGCAAAATCACTTCCGGCAGAGCTTTGAATCGCTCCCCGGAGTCCAGAGGTTCGCAAACCTCTGGCGTGCTTTTTGGTTCTTTTTGCACGACGCAAAAAGAACGTAAAAACGTCCCCTTCGCAGGGAACTTCGAGGTTCCGCAAACCTCGATTCAGCGCACACAGCTTCGATTGAAAACCGTCTTCCCTAATTTTCAATTTTCAACTTTCAATTGCCAATTCTACCGAATAAGTCCGCTCTTGCCGACCAGCGCGGCAATTTCGGCAAGCTCTTCGGCCGGTTTGACCAACGCAAAACGCACATAGCCCTCTCCGGCAGGTCCGAAGGCGTTACCGGGCGTACAAAGGATGCCGGTTTTATCGATCAAAGCCTCCCAAAATTCTTCGGAAGACGCATACGATTTCGGAATTGGCGCCCAGACAAACATCGTCCCTTCCGAATCCGGCACGTCCCAGCCGATTTTACGGAAGCCGCCGCAAAGCGCGTCACGCCGCCGCTGGTATTCGGCGCACTGCGCCTTGACGCTTTCGGTCTCGCCGGTCAACGCCGCAATCGCGCCGTATTGGATGGGTAAGAACATTCCGAAGTCATACTGCGACCGAATGGTTTTGATGGCGTCGATCATATGCTTGTTGCCGACGGCGAACGAAATACGCGCGCCGGTGGTATCAAACGATTTGGACAGCGAGAAAAACTCGATACCGACCTCTTTCGCACCCGGCACGGACAAGAACGAATACCCTTCCCTGCCGTCAAAAATGATATCGCTGTAAGCGTTATCGTTCACAATGTAAAAATTGTATTTTTTGGCATACCCGATCAATTCTTCATACATTTCCCTCGGAGCTGCCGCGCCACAGGGATTGGAGGGATACGAGGTCAGGATATACCGCGTTTTTTGCAATACATCTTCGGGAATTTCGGCAAGGTTCGGCAAAAACTTGTTTTCGGCACGCAGCTTATAATAATAAATCTTGGCACCGGCAAGCTTTACACCGGCCGAAAAAACCGGATAGCCCGGATCGGGCAGCAAAACAACGTCCTCCGGGTCGCATAACGCTAACCCCAAATGTCCGATGCCGTCCTGTGAGCCGTTCACCGAGGTGAATTCATCCTTTTCGAGTTGTACGCCATACCGTTTTTGATAGTAGCCTATCAACGCCTCTCCAAGCTCCGGAAGATCGGTTAAGGCATATTTGAAGTTTTCCGGCTTTGCGGCCGCCTCCGAAACGGCGCGGACGATGTGTTCCGGCGTTGGAAAATCGGGCGTGCCGATATACAGATTATACACCTTTCGTCCGGCGGCAAGAAGCTCATCGCGCTTTTGCGTAAGGCGTGCGAAAATGCCGGTATTGTCTCCGGCGGCTTTAGAGGAGAACTTGTATTCGTAGCTCATGAGTTAACTTCCTTTTCCGATTGACTTTGGCATATATTATAGCGTTCCGATACGTCGCTTTCAAGGAGATTTTGTAAATGTATTATGATGGAACACTGCCGAAGAAGCGCGAAAACCGCCCGAACAAGCCTTGTCCGAGCGGTTTTAGGATGCTTTTGTTTATACCAATTGATAAGAGCCTTCCGGCGCATCGAGATTCATTTCTGCGGCATTTTCCAGCCGTTTGCCGTTTAAGTACACGCCGTCGATTTTCACATTTTCGGTACGCATATAGCCATCAAGCGTTTTGATGATGCTCTGCGGCATACGGTGTGCGTTCACGCGGATATTGCGCAGTGTGACATTCTTAAACACAACGTCCGGCGTAAATCCGTGTCGGTTTTTCGGGATTTCGAATTTATAGGCATTGCCGATGAAAACAAGAAGCGGCAGATAGTCGTCCGAAGCGGCGCCGTCGTAGACCTGCAGATCGGTCTTTTGGTACACCGGATGATCGGCATGGCGGTCGGTATCGACATGGATATTTTCGCAAAGAACATTTTCCATACGCGTTATGCCGCTGCCGTAGATCTGCAAATCGATGGCCACGTGCGCCGTGCGGAGGATATAGCAGTCGCGGAAAAGGATATTTTTCAAATGTGCCGGACGTTCCGACGTCCACAGCTCGATGGCTCTGCCCCAGTCGCACCACAACACGCAGTTATGGACGTTCATGTCCTCAAACACGTCCTCGTCATTTGCGCCGCACGTACCGCGCGCCACAATGCTGTCGTCAAACGAGCGGATGAACGAATCGGATATTTCAAAGTGTTTGCCGAGATAGATATCGATGCCGTCGGCATTGTACCGCCATAAGCCGACGAGCTTGACATCGTGGATTTTCACGTTTTCCGAATGATAAATGTTATACGACCATTCGGGCGGATCGCGGAAGATCACGCCGTCGATGAGCACATTTTTGCAGTCGCACATGAGCACGTTTCCGATGCCGCCGCCGACGTTTCTCGCACGCAGCGCGTCCAAAATTTCTTCGCTCGGTTTTCCCGTGCCCGTATATTCCTGCACACGCGCAAACGGCGACGAATCGATGACGCCGCGTCCGAGAACGCGGATGTTTTCGGCATTCTTGGCAAACACCGAGCCGTAGACCACGGCGCCTTCATCGAGATACAGCGTTTCGCCGGAGTGTAACTCGATAAGGCCGGCTCTGTGCACACCGGCCGGAAAATAGCGGGTGTTCGGGTCGTGAATGTCCACGTCATACGGTTCCGGTTCGCTCACGAACACGTGTAATGCGCCGTGGAAGCCGTTGACTTCGACCGTGAAATGGCACGGTTTGTCCAAATCGAACGAAAGCTTGCGGCCGTCGATGTTCGGCGTGATTCCGAACGCTGTCGGACGAATCTCGGCGCGATAGATGGGACGCGGCAAAAAATCGATTTCGATATGCGTTTTGCCGGAAAGTGAAAAATTGACATAGGATGCCCATTCGGTCTGGTTTTCCGGGCGCTGATGACCCGGCCACCAGGTGTTGAAGGGCATAGCCGAAACGCGCACGCGTCTGACGGGCACGTTCTCGCCGTCGGCGGTAAAGAGAAAATCGCCGGAAAGCGGCTCGGTTTCGGGAATGCGCGGAATATGTACGTGACTCATAGCGGATACCTCCGTTGGCGGTCGTGCCGCCGTTATTATAAGATTTTTATCGGTACGCCGTTGACCTCAACATTGTCCTCGGCGCGGATCAGAATATACTTTTTGCCGTCGATGATCTGCGTTTTGATAAGGTCGCTGCGCTCGGGACTTACCTTGATGACAATATCCGGCGTGCGTACCTCAAACTGCTTGACGTCCACCAAATTCTGCGGACGCACCTCGGCGTTTTCGCCGAATTCTTCTTCGTACTTGCGCTCAAACGCGGCAAGCTTATCCTCCGCCACGCCGCAGGAGGCAAGCACGGTCTTGACCTGTTCGCCGGACAGTGTGAGCGGTTCGGGATCTTTGGTTTCCTCGTATTCGGCAATCATGCCGCAAAGCTCATCGTGGATTGCCTGCACGGTATTGAAATCGCAGTCTCCGGCAACCGTTTCACCGACGATGGTTTCAAAGGTCTCCTTTTGACGCGCCGCCGGCATGGGAACGGCGCAGTCAAAGACGTTGTCCGCAAAATCGTCGCGGCTGTCAGCGGTATTTCGCGTGTACATGAGCGTGCCGTAGATGTTGGTGGCACGGTCGTCAAACACGGGATACATAAAGCCGAGCTCGGGCGCGCAGACCACGGAATTGGACATGACGCTGTGGAATTTATTCTCGTGCGAATAATAGCTGAGTGCCGGTTTGGTGAGCTTTATCGGACAAATGCTGCACAGAATATAGGTGAACATGGAGGAAGAATCAAGCTCTTTTTCGCCGTCGGCGGAATAGGAAAACACATCGTACTTATCGCAGACGAGGAAAATGATGTAATTTCCCTCGATGCCGGTATGCTCGCGGATGTTTTCAAACAGCGCATGGACGGCCTCGTCGTCGGCCAGTTCGCTGTCGCGCAGCTTTAACAGAATCTGCTGCTTTTCGCCGGAGGTGACTTGGTTTGCCGAAAATTCGATGTCGAGCAAATTCTTGCCGAGCTTGCCGGAAAGCGTTCTCTTCAAAACCGCCAACATTTCCTCCGATTCGCTCTGCGACATGGTGACAAACGATTGGTCAAACTCCGAAACAATTTCCTTTTTTTCGCTGACATAGCAGCCACGCACACGCGTGATGCCGGTCTTTTCGGGATTAAAACGGCGGCGGATCTCGCCGATCTCTTTTTCTGTCATATTATCTCTCTTTCTCTTAATGGGTATTATAAAGTCGTTTCGACCGCAAGGTCGGTAAAATCGGCAAGCGCAAGGCGGTCGCTCTTGTTTTCGAGCGTATGGACGGCTCCGTCTGCCGTAACCGAGATGCGCACCAAATTTTTCGCGATAAGAGCCGGTGCGTCAGAGTTTTCCCGGGTCAGCCGGAAATCCTTCAGGCGGAAGTTCTTTGCGCCGGATTCAAGGCAGACAGCCGGATTGCCGCCGGTTCCCGTTGCGCGGCAAAGCATATTTTCGATAAGTACGTTTTCGATAACACCAATGCCGTTCGGGAAATCGGCTTCGGCAAACAGCGGCGTCCGACAGTATCTGGCACCGTCCAAATTCAGCGCATAGCACCGGTAGCCGCCGTACACATTCCGGATGGTGATGTTCTTGATAGGCGCGGTCACGCTCAAAAAGCGAAGCACGGTGTGGCAGTTTTCGGCAAACAAGTTTTCAAAGGTGATGTTCTCAATCGCGCCGCGCACAAGGTCAAGGTTTTCCACCCGTTCGACCGAATCGTCGGCGTTGAGGGCAATCAAATCGTCGTTGGTCTGCCCGTTCGACAGCGCACGGATGTTTTTCACGCGGCCGTTTCGAATCTCGCCGCCGAAGTGCAGCCCGTCCTGATTCTGCCCGAACGCGTCGCTGACAAAATCGATATCTTCAATCACAAAGTTTGCGATGCGCGTCATGCGGATATTGTAGGTGACCGAGTTTGCGACCGCAAGCCCCGAAAGTTTCAGCTGCTCCACGCCGGAAAAATTGAGCACCGCACCGGAATAGCCGTTTTTATCGAACAGATCAGGCTTTGCGTTGTTGACCGATGTATTGTTTCCGTCCCAAACGCCGCCGAAAATTGCGATGTTCTTGTTTCCTTTCTCCGGATCGGCGTTGGAAACAAGAAAGTCGCCGCGTCTCTTTCGGCGTGCGCCGCCGAGCTTGATACGCGCCGTTTTTTCGGCCACAACCGTCGTATCCGACGGCAAAAGCCATGTGTTCTCCAAAATATAGAGGCCGGTCGGAATGTATACCGGCTTGCGTTTTTCCCGGGCGGCAGCGGCGGCTTTTGTAAACGCCGCATGGCTGTCGGCTAAGCCGGACGGATCTGCACCGAACGCAAGGACGTTCACGCCGTTTTCCGGCACAAAATCATGGTTTGTCATGTTGGTTCTCCTTTTCATATGAAGATAACGCCGCAAAGGCAGAAAACGGCAGCTCGTGCAGCTCCACGCCGCCGTCAAAGCGGTTCTTAGCCGCCGAATGCATGGGATAATCGGCATATACGACGGTTTTCTCGCTGTACAGCAAGCACACGGCGCGCCGCATATGCTCTTTCGGCGCATGGAGCAGCATTGCGGCAAGAGCAGCGGAAACCGCGGCAAGGCGCGTATCTTTGATTTTTAAGCAATCCGGCAGTTTTCCGGAGCGGTTGGACATCAATCGGTCGCGGCACAGCTTGTCACGCAGCACTGCTCGGTCGATGCCGTCAAGCGACGCAAAAAATTCAAACGCCAGCGCGGTGTATTCGTCGAGCGGCATCGTCGGTTTTGCGCCGAATGCCCGGAACAAGTCAAACGGCTCCAAGCTGGTGCTTTGCAGGACATAGGCAAGCGTTTGGCGAAACCGGCCGGCGTTGTGAAGCCGGTCGCAGGCGTTCTCCACGCCGTGAAGCACATCCATTTCTTTTTCGCTTAACCATGCGGTCGAGCGGATCTCATACGGCGGATTTTCATCGAACACATAGGCGTATTCGTCTGCGTCCGCGCGTAACGCACTGCCGTATAACAGCTTCAAAAAGCCAAGCTGTAACATATCCGCGTGCAGCGCATAGGCCTTGTTAAAGCTGTCGCGGAAGCTGTCAAAGCCCTCATACGGAAGCCCGGCGATTAAATCCACATGAATATGCGCGTTTCCCGAAGCAAGCAAGCGTCGGACGTTTTCGCAAAGCTTGTCCAAATCGGTGTGCCGTGCCACGGCTTCAAGCGTCTTGGGATTAAAGCTCTGAAGCCCGGCTTCCAGCTGAAACAAGCCGCGCGGCGCGTTTTCGAGAAGCGCAAGCGTCGTCGGCGCAAGCTTGTCGGCGGCAACCTCAAAATGAAAGCTGACCGACGGCTCGTTCGGATAGTGTTCAAGAATGAAGCGAAGAATCTCGTCGGCTCGTTTTTTGTCGGCGTTAAACGTGCGGTCAATGAATTTGACCGTCTTTACACCGCTGCGCCAAAGAAGAAGGATCGCGCGCTTGACAAATTCCATCGGAAACGTCCGCACGCCGCGGCACGCGCCCGACAGGCAGAACGCGCAGGAAAACGGGCAGCCGCGCGACGATTCCACATACGCGATCCGTCCGGGCAGCTTTGCCAAATAGTCCGGCGTATAGGGACTTGCAAGCTCGGCTAAATTCTCGCACACAACCGGTTCGGGAAGCACCACTTTCCGCGCGGCTTTGTCAAAATAGGCAATGCCGAAGCCGTCCGGAATGTCCTTGCCTTCAAGCAACGCGTCGCACAGCTTCGTAAAGGCGATTTCTCCCTCTCCGCGCAAGATATAGTCGCATAGGCCGTCCGCAAGATACGGTTCGGGATTGAAGGTAACCTCCGGACCGCCGAGAAGAATCGGCACGTGCGGCTTCTCCCGGCGCAAGCGTCCGCAAAGCATTTTTATTTCGCGGATGTTCCAAATGTACGCCGAAAAAGCGACAATATCCGGTTTTGCTTCGCAAAGCGCGTCAAAAAAGCGTTCCGGCGGCTCGTTGACCGTGCCCTCCAAAATCTGACAGGCAAAAAAACGCGCGTGTTTATCCGCGTAGCTTTTGATGTAATGAACGGCAAGATTGGTATGCACATACTGCGAATCCAGTGCGCAAAGCACGACGTTTCCATACGGTTTGATGGCATTTAGCTCCTTTTGAGTCAGTTTTCAGACAGATGTATTGTAGCATATTTTTCCGCTTAAGTCAATCGAAAAAAGGCATTTTTGCGGATTTTTGCGAACAAAAACGGAGCCGCACCTGTACAGCTCCGTTCTATCGTTTCGCCTTTTTTAGTTTTTCATAATTGCGCCCTTGTTCGCGCCATCCACCAATTTCGCATACCGCGCAAGCCAGCCGGTCTTGATCTTCGGTTCGGGCTTTACGTAGTGCTTCTTTCGTTCGGCAAGAACCTCATCCGAAACTTTGACGTTGATGGAAGCCGCCGGGATATCGATTTCGATGATATCACCTTCTTCGATAAGCCCGATCTCACCGCCTGCCGCCGCCTCCGGACATACGTGTCCGATGGATGCGCCGCGGCTGGCACCCGAAAAACGTCCGTCGGTGATGAGCGCCACCGTTTTGTCAAGCTTCATACCGGCAAGCGCACTGGTCGGGTTGAGCATTTCGCGCATACCCGGTCCGCCGACCGGGCCTTCGTAGCGAATCACCACCACGTCGCCGTCGACGATCTTGCCGCCGTAAATGGCCGCAATCGCTTCGTCCTCACTGTCAAACACACGCGCCGGGCCTGCGTGCTTTAGCATTTCCGGTGCTACGGCACTGCGCTTGACCACACAGCCGTCCTTGGCGATATTGCCCCAAAGAATCTGAATGCCGCCGGTTTTGCTGTACGGATTGTCAATCGGGCGAATGTTAGAGGTATCGAGAATAGGCGCGCCACTGATGTTCTCGGCAACCGTTTTGCCGGTAGCGGTAAGAGCGGTGCCATCGATAAGACCGGCACGAAGCAGCTCCGCCTGAACCGCCGGAATGCCGCCGGCCGCGTCCAAATCCTGCATATGCGTTTTGCCTGCCGGAGCAAGGTGGCACAGGTTCGGCACTTTTTCGCTCATTTGGTTGAAAAGATTCAAATCGAACGGAACGCCGGCTTCGTTGGCGATGGCAAGAAGATGCAGCACGCTGTTGGAGCTGCAGCCGAGCGCCATATCGCACGCAAGCGCGTTCTTTAGGGATTTCTCGTTGATGATATCGCGTGCGCATATATTCTTTTCGACCAGCTTCATGATCGCCATGCCGGCGTATTTTGCCAAAATCATCCGCTTGTTGCTGACGGCCGGAATGGTGCCGTTGCCGGGAAGCGCGATACCGACCGCTTCGCAAAGGCAGTTCATGCTGTTGGCCGTGTACATACCGGCACAGCTGCCGCAGCCGGGACAAGCACCGGTTTCGCATTCGTGCAGCTTTGCCTCGTCGATAAGCCCTGCCTTGTACGCACCGACCGCTTCGAACAGCTTGGAAAGGCTGACCTCTTCCCCATCGTATTTACCGGCAAGCATCGGGCCGCCGCTGCAAACAACGGCCGGGATATTTAAGCGCACAGCCGCCATGACCATGCCCGGAACGATCTTATCGCAGTTCGGCACAAGCACAAGGCCGTCAAAGCCGTGCGCCATCGCCATAGTTTCCACGCTGTCGGCAATCAGTTCACGGCTGGCA
The DNA here is from genome assembly GCA_900546385.1 of uncultured Eubacteriales bacterium. Classification (GTDB taxonomy): domain Bacteria; phylum Bacillota; class Clostridia; order Oscillospirales; family CAG-382; genus UMGS882. Next base: position 9,346 of record URCT01000049.1, read on the forward strand.
AGCGAATATTTCATGCCGACATGCCCCATGGCAATGCCGTCGCACACGCCGATAGCCGGCACTAAGATCGGCGTACCGCCTGCCATGCGGATACCGGCCTTGACGGCTTCGGCAATTTTATCCAGGTGGAAATGACCCGGCACAATTTCACTGTGTGCCGAAACAACGCCGATAAGCGGTCGCTCTAACTCTTCTTTTGTATAACCCATGGCATAAAACAGGCTGCGGTTTGGAGCACGCTCCGCGCCTTTTTTTACAGTATCGCTTCGCATTGTGGTTCATCCTTTCGGGAGATTGTTTTATTCTATTGTAGCATGGGAATGTGAAAAAATCAAATGGATTTTATAACACAAACTGCAAATGCTTCTAAAACAAGAGAGCAGCAATTGCTTACGGCTCTCTTTGCTTACTTCTTAATAATCGTCACCAAATCGCCGTTTTTGAGACCAGCGGCATTGGCGTCGTCGGTATCGATATGCATTTCGACGTTAAAGTCGTCGCGCACACGCACCTGCACATCGAAGAATTTGGTCGGCTTAATGCTGCTTACCATGACATCGACATAATCGCCGTCCTTGATACCGTGCTTTTCGGCATATTCCGGCGTCAGGTGGATATGACGGTTAGCGATAATCACGCCTTCGTTCAAGTACACAACGCCTTTCGGCCCGACAATGACGATCTTTTCCGAGCCTTTGATATCACCGGACGGGCGCACGGGCGGACTGACCTTCAAAACGAACGTATCGGTACGCGAAATCTCGACTTGGGTATGCTTGCGGACAGGGCCTAAAACGCGGACGTTTTCAATCGTCTTTAACGACGGTCCGACAAGCGTTACAAGCTGTTCCGACGCGAACTCGCGCCCCATCAGCGTTTTTTTCTTAGTCAATTCAAAGCCTTTGCCGAACAATGTATCTAAATCCTCGCGGGACAAATGCACGTGTCGGTTGGAAACACCGATCTTTATCTGTTTATCGTCGCCGGAGGCAAGCTCGTCAAGCGCTTTTTTGACTGCCTCGGCAATGGTTTTTTCATCATACATGGCTGATACCGCCTTTATATTTTCTTTTTTTGAGTGGCTTTATACCGATTCGAAACGAGTAACGGCACGTTATGTAAGCTGCGGCGGAAAGACTGCCGCACTTATTCTGCCATATCGAAGAATTTCAAGACCTCCGGATGGGGATTTGCGATGATATTGGTGCCGTACACCTTTCCGAGCGGTTCTGCCGCCTTTTCGCCGTGTTCAAGCGCACTGGTGACCGCGTCCACCTTTCCGGCAACGATCAGCGTGACAAGACGTCCGCCGAGCCGCTTTTCCGTGTGGACGAGCCGCACATCCGCCGCCTTTAACATCGCGTCAAGGCCGTCAATGGAAGCGACAAGTCCCTCCACCTCCAAAAGCGCGATGGCATTATCACCGGTAAAGACCGGCGTTTCGACGTCACGGAAGGTTTTCGGCATTTTTTTGTTGAATTTATCCCGGTTGATGTCGTTTAAGTACGCCATTTTATCGACGTCCTCGCCGGGATTGGCAATCACGTGCGACACGATATGGTGTCCCTTCGATTTGGCATACGCAGTTGCCGCCTCCACAGACGCGCGCACATCGGCGACATCGCCCTCGATCTTGGCCGCCATAATCAGCGGTACGGGAAATCCTTTGGCAAACGGACGGTTTCTGTCAAACGCGATCACGCGCACATTGCCCGTCTTTGCCATGATATCCGCGCAGGTCACCGCTGTCGTAAAGCTGTAAACCTCGATCATTCCTAATGCTTTCATGCAGTTTCTACCTCAAATTCCCTAAGGGAAAAATTTGCTTAAAATCAGACGATATGCAGTCCATCCACCAACACGCAGCGTCTTGCGCGCGTAAACGAATGTGCCGCCGTGAGACCTTCGCCGGTCGGGCCTGCAATCGTAAAGGTGGTATAGCCCTCGCCGCCTGCGCCGATTCCGGCATAGCTCGGTGCGTTTTTCACGAAAATGGTCGTTTCAACGGCTCTTGCAAAGCGCGTCAAGTGGTCAACATTCTTGGAATGGATATGCGCCGAATGGCGGTTGCCGTGTTCAGCCTTGACAGCCATGGCAATGGCTTCGTCGATATTATGTACGCGAACGATACCGAGCACCGGCATCATCATTTCGACCTGTACAAACGGGTGCATTTCCGGCACTTCGCAAATGACAAGACGCGCGTCGGACTTGATGCCGAGTACGTCAAGAAACTTGGACGCGTCTCTGCCGACCCAATCCTTGTTGATGACATACTTGCCGTTCTTTTCGATAAGACAGGTCTTGACAAGCTTATCGATCTGTTCGCCCTTGATGAGATAAGCGCCGTTCTGGGTCATATATTTGATGAGGTCATCCGCAATATTGGCAAAGGCAAAGCATTCCTTTTCAGCGATACACGGCAAATTGTTATCGAAGCTTGCGCCGGCAACAATGTCTTTTGCCGCTTTTTCGATATCGGCGGTATCGTCTACGATGACCGGCGGATTTCCGGCGCCGGCACCGATGGCTTTTTTGCCCGACGAAAGAAGCGCCTTGACAACGCCCGGGCCGCCGGTTGCGACCAGCATACGGACGATCGGCGACTGCATCATTTCATCGGAGGATTCCTTGGTCGGATGTTCGACGGTCACGACCAAATTTTCCGGACCGCCGGCTTCCAAAATCGCGCGGTTGACAAGGTCAACGGCGTAATTTGCGGTTTTGCAGGCGTGCGGATGCGGGTTAAAGACAACGCCGTTGCCGCCGGCGATCATGCCGATGGAGTTGCAGATGACGGTTTCACTTGGATTGGTGGACGGCGTGATGCTGCCGATAACGCCATAGGGTGCCATTTCGACAAGCGTCAGACCGCAATCGCCGGAAAAGGCCGTGGGATGCAGATCCTCCGTGCCGGGCGTTTTGTTAGCGACAAGCTGATGCTTGACAATCTTATCGGCCACGCGGCCCATGCCGGTTTCTTCAACGCCCAAACGCGCCATATTTTCGGCTTCGGCAAGCGTGAATTCGCGGATTTTGGCAATCATTTTTTCACGCTGTTCGATGCTGTATTCCTTATATTGTTTATACGCTTTATCGACAGCCGCAAGTGCTTCGGTCATAGTCGGGAAAACGCCTTTTTGCGCCTGCTTTGCGGTAGTCATGGATTTTACGACACTGGCAACAATTTCGCTTACCATTCTTTCGTCCATGCGTAGACCATCCTTTCTTTTTCGATTCGTTCCGCCCCTGTTCGCGTTTTTTCGAACGAATCCTTATACGCTTATCATTATAAAGCATAACGCGGCGTTTGTCAAGAGATTTTCAGATATTTTTCTTTTTTCTTGTCGTGTTTTTGTTGTTTTAGCAAAGCCACTGATGTTGTTTTATGTTGTTTTGGTTTAGAAAAGCGGTATTTTATGCCTGAAACGACAGCACTTCGGTATTTTTCCGCTCTTCTGTTTGGGAAACGAACGGTTCTTCTCCGTTCCAAAGCTGGTGAAAGCGGATAAAAGTTGCCGTTTTGGGATTGATTTCAAGCGTAACGACAAACCGCTTTTCGGGATAGGCGGTTTTCAGCGCGTTCAACAAATTTTCCGCAAGAGCCTTTCCGGCAAGCAGCACATCGGCACAATCGTCCTCGCGCAGGCGGTCGAACAGCTGAATGCAATTGCGTTCGGCTTCGAATTCCGTGCGGTCGAGTACGGAAAAATGCGCATCCGGCGGCTGGCTGTCCTCGCTTTTTCTAAGCAGCACAAATTCGTTTCCGAAGGTGTCGGCTATGGTGTAAAACTTCGGATAAACAAGCGGCAAAAGAGCGCACAGACGCTTAGCGAACGTCATGGATAAAGAGACCTTTCCTTCAAAAATAGATGGTTCCGCATGGGAACGCACATCGAAAAGTATAGTCTCTTCTGCGGCATTTGTCAAGATAAAAAATACACGAAACAGGTCTGCATTTTTCGCGCCGTACAGCCTTCCCTTCCAAAAAATCACTCCACCGGCAAATGCTCCGCATCGCCGCACATCTGCTTCGGCGATTTTCCGTAAGCGGCGATAAAGCACCGGTTGAACGTCCGCACACAGCCAAAGCCGCATTCCATGGCAATTTTTGTGACCGACTGTCCCTTATGCAGCAAGCTTAGTGCATAATCGCACCGAAACTGATTCAAAAGGTTGCGGAAATTGGTGTGAAAGACCCGATGATACACTCTGGAAAGATAGTGATAATCATAGCCCAAGGCAAGAGCGATTTCTTTTAAGGAAATATCCCGTTTGAAATTGTTTTTGACGTAGTCGAAAATCAAAAACGGCAGATCACCTGTTTTGTCGCTCTTTTCGTAAAAATCGCCGCTTTGCACATAGGCCGCGCAAGCCGCATACAGCGCCGCCTGAAGCGTAAACTGTTCCGGGCGTCCGGGCACAAGGATCCGCTCGATATAGGACATAGCAGCCGGATCGGCACGGAAAACCGTGTGTTTGTTGGCTTTTCCTTTCATAAACGCGTCGAACGATGGGATAAAATCCGCTGAAAATACCGCAATCCAAACGTTAACGGCAGTCGGCGTATGGTGCTTATGGATGTGATACGGCAAAATCAAGGCAAATTCACCTTTTTTCACCGTAAACCGGCGTTCGTCGTCGAGCACCTCCAAAGCACCCTCCATGACATAGACAAGCTCATAATTTTTATGAAAATGGTATTCCCATTCGCACGGGTCGTAAATATACGCGTTGTAGGCATAGTTTTCAACGGAGTTTTCATCCTGAAAGAAAAGCATGTGATACACCTCGAAAAAGATAACTTTTGTCTGATATTATAAAACAAGTTTCTTGCTTTGTCAAGTGCGATATGGTATAGTAAAAATGAACTTGGGAGGTGACTGTATGAGCAAAGGCATGGTATTTTCCATCGAAGAATTCTCGGTTTTTGACGGGCCGGGCATCCGCACGACGGTCTTTTTGAAGGGTTGTCCGTTGCGGTGCAGCTGGTGTCACAATCCGGAAGGCCAGTCGCGTGAAAGGGAGATTTTGCGCAATACCGGCGAATGTCTGCACTGCGGAAGGTGTACGAAAACCGCGCTTCAATTGACCGGAAAGCCGGAGCTTATCGAAGAATGCGTGAGCGTTTGTCCGAAAAATCTGATTCGCGTTTGCGGAACGGAATATGAAGCGAAAGACCTTTGCGCAAAGCTAAAAAAGAACAAGGTCTTCTACGGCACGGACGGCGGCGTTACCTTTTCGGGCGGAGAACCGCTTGTACAAGCGCAATTTTTGTCAGAGTGTCTTACACTGCTAAAGGGCAGCGTCCACACGGCAGTCCAGACAAGCGGCTATGCCGACCAAGCCGTATTTCGCGAAATTTTGGCCAAGGCAGATCTGTTTCTTTTCGATCTGAAGGTCATGGATGAGCAAAATGCCAAGCGGTATACGGGCGTGGGCAGCGCGGTCATCTTGAAAAACTTTGACACGCTCGCCACCTCCGGCAAACGTTTTCTTGTCCGCATTCCCTTGATTCCCGAAGCCGTGGCAACCGCTAAAAATTTCGAGGACATCATCCGGATTTTAAGCTTTTACGGAATCGACTATGCCGAGGCACTGCCGTACAACAAGCTGGCCGGCGCGAAATATGCGCTCTGCGGCCGCTCGTATACGCCGGATTTTAATCCGGATACACCGGTCACACCACCCGTCGAGCTATTTGCAAAACACAAAATCACCTTAAAAATCCTGTAATGAAAGGAAATGTATCATGACTGAAAGAGTGAACGCCTTGCTTACGCTTTTGAAAAGCAAGGCATACAAGAAAAACCGCATAAGCCAGCCAGTCGGCGTTCTCGGCGCATCGATGAAGCACAACACGGAGGTTTTCTGCGCCTCGTTGGATATCGAAAAGCCGAATCTGTTTCCCGGCGACCGTATCGGATTTAACCGCTACAACAGCGAAAGTCCGATGGCGAACGGCGGCAACTTTGCGCCGCGCTATGATATCTATCTGCAAGGCGGCTTTGAAGCGGTTCGAAACGAGCTTAGCACCGGCGAACAAAACGAGTTCACAAACGCTGCGCAAGACGCCATTGCGGCACTCTATCGCCTTTGCGACCGGTACCGCGACGCCGCCGACGGCGATTTGAAAGCCGCCCTTGCACGAGTGCCGCGCCACGCGCCGCAAAGCTACTATGAAGCGCTCGTTATGATGAAAATTATGATTTTTGCGCTCCGCATTGCCGGTTTATGGCACATCACGCTCGGAAGATTCGACCAATATATGCTGCCGTTTTACAAAGCCGATTTGGCTCGCGGCGTTTCTCCGGAAGAGATTTTGGAGCTGACCGAAGAATTCTTCATCAGTATCAATTTTGACATCGATCTGTACCACAGTGCCCAAGACGGCGACGACGGTCAAAGCCTCATGCTCGGCGGATTAGGCGAGGACGGCAGTGAAAGCTACAACGACCTTTCCGAGATCTGCATAAAAGCCGCCATGGAGCTTGCGCTCATCGACCCGAAGATCAATCTGCGCGTCAACAAAAACACGCCCGATTCGCTGTATCTTCTCGGCACGCAGTTAACCAAAATGGGACTCGGTTTTCCGCAATACTCAAACGACGACGTGGTGATACCGGCGTTGATCGGCTATGGCTATGCGCCATCCGACGCGTACAATTACAGCGTTGCGGCATGTTGGGAATTTATCGTTCCCGACGGCAGGGACGTTCCGAATATTGCCACGTTCAACTTTCCGAAAATCGTGAACGACTGTCTTTACAAGTATGGCGAAGCGAGTGCCACCTATGCGGAATTTTTCGGTCATTTGAAAGAAGAAATCCAAGCCGAATGCACACGGCTTCAAGCCTATGTCCTGACCAACGACCCGCGTATGCCGGTCATCATCGATTCGCTTTTCTGCAAGCCCTGTATCGAAAAACGCACGGATCAATCGGCCTTTGCCGCCAAATACAACAACTACGGCATTCACGGTGCCGGGATTGCCAACGCCGCCGACGCGTTATGTGCCATCAAAAAGATGGTGTTTGAAGAAAAGAAGGTCACCGCCAAAGCGCTTATTCGCGCGTTAGATGCCAACTTTGAGGGCTATGAAGCCCTGCACCACGACCTTTGCGCCTGCCCGAAAATGGGCAACAACGACGATGCGGTCGACAGCCTTTCCTGCGACTTAATGGATGCGTTCTGCACGGCGATGAAGAACATGAAAAGCGCGTCGGGCGGCATCTGCCGTCCGGGCACGGGAACTGCGAATATGTACATTGGCTGTGCCAAGACGGTCGGTGCCACCGCGGACGGAAGATATGCCTTTACGCCCTACTCCACCAACTTTTCACCGGCACTCACCACGCATATTGCCGGCCCTTTATCCGTGATTCAGTCCTTCACCAAATTCGACCTAAAACGAATCGCCAACGGCGGCCCTCTCACGTTAGAGATTCATGACACGACCTTCCGCAATCCGGATGGCGTCGAAAAGGTGGCGCACCTTGTCAAGAGCTTTATTTTACTGGGCGGACACCAGCTTCAGCTAAACGCCGTTAACCGCGAAAAGCTCATCGACGCGCAAAAGCATCCCGGCAAGTATCCGAATTTGATCGTGCGCGTTTGGGGTTGGAGCGGCTATTTCGACGAATTGGATACGCCGTTCCAAGACCATGTAATCCGAAGAACCGAATATATCGTTTGAGTGTGCCGCAAAGCTCTTTTTTTAGAATTAAAACGTCCGGGAAGCAAATCAACTTGTTTCCCGGCTTTTGTTGTACCTTTTTTCAAAAGAAGCGTTGCTTCAAACCAATCTGATATGCCCAAGAACAGTAACAAAATCGGCCATTTTGGCGTAATGTTGTCTGATTATCGCCTTGACAGTCTTTGGCAATTCATACTAAAATATAAATAACAGCAAACAATATTTTTGAAAAAGGAGCGAATTCTCATGAAAAAAGCAAAATGGTTTTTCGCCGTTATCCTGATGTTCTGTTGTGCGTGCTTTTGCGGCGTATGCTTTGCTGACGCACCAAAGGATTTCCTTTATGATTTCAGCGAAACAAACG
>URCT01000050.1 GCA_900546385.1 uncultured Eubacteriales bacterium
AAAGCCGCAGAAAAACGGCAAAAACGAAAACGCCCGCGCCGACCGTCCCGACCGCAAGGAACGTCCGGAACGCACCGGTGCGCAAAAAAACAAGGAGCGCGACGGCAAGGATAATCGGGACAACCGCGACAATCGCGACAACCGCGACAATCGCGACAGCCGCGACAACAACCGCCGCGGCAAAGGCGACCGAACCGCACAAAATCCGCAAAACGGCCAAGCCGCTCAGAATGCGCAAAACGACCGCGCCAAAAACACACAAAAAAACGATAACAAACAGAATGCCAAAAACAATCGCGGCAAGGGCAAACCCCAAAACGACCGCAAGAACGGCAATCCGAACGAAAACGCGCAAAATGCGCAAAGCTCCAAGCAGAACTCCGGCCGCCGCGACCGCCGCACACCGAAAATGCCGAGTCTGTCGCCGCTTTCGGGCGATATGATGGCGTTTGCACGCGACGCAAAAAGCGATTTCGGCCGTTCGCAGGCCAAAAAAGCCGAGCGCGAACCGTCCTTGGAGGAAAAATACAAAAACGCCGTGCCGCTTGCCGAACAAATCGCCGCGGAGGAAGAACGCCGTTTGGCACGCGCACGCAAAAAGACGCTTGCCGAGGTGTCACACAAGCCGGCAAGTGAAACCGCCGCCGAAACCGACGCATCGCCGGAAACAACCGGCGAAGCCGTTCCGGCAAGCTGTGAAATCGTCGGCATTCGTTTCCGTGAAGCCGGGAAAATCTATTATTTCGATCCCGACGGCCAAACCATTCCCTACGGCACACCCGTTATCGTTGAGACCTCGCGCGGCTCGGAATACGGCTACACCGCCATTGCCAACCGCGTTGTTCCCGGCGGAAGCGTGGTGGCACCGCTCAAAAAAATCAGCCGTATCGCCAACACCGCCGACACCGAAAAATACCGCGCCAACAAAGAGCTTGAAGCCGAAGCGGCCGTCATTTTCAAGAAAAAGGTCGCCGAATTAAAGCTTGCCATGAACCTTGTGTTTGTGGAATATACGTTTGACAATTCCAAATTATTGTTCTATTTTACCGCTGAAACGCGCATCGATTTCCGTGAGCTTGTCAAGGAGCTTGCTTCCATCTTCCGCACGCGTATCGAGCTGCGGCAGATCGGCGTGCGCGACGAAGCCAAAATGCTCGGCGGCCTTGGCGTCTGCGGCAGATGCGTGTGCTGCAATTCGTTCTTAGGCGATTTTGCGCAGGTTTCCATCAAAATGGCCAAAGAGCAGGGCTTATCCCTAAACAGCGCGAAGATTTCCGGTGCCTGCGGCAAGCTCATGTGCTGCTTGCGCTATGAAGACAAGGTTTACAGCGAAGAAGCCGCACGCACGCCCAAAATCGGTGCGATTGTCGAAACCGCCGAGGGCAAAGGCACGGTCACCGAGACAAGTCCGTTAAAAGGTGAAATTAAGGTGGCTTTGGAAAATGCCGCCGATACGCCACCCAAAGTCTTCCACAGAGAAGATGTCAAAGTCATCGGCTTCCGCGGAAAGAACGGTGTTGAACACGCCGAAAAAGACGAAAAAGAAGCCGAATTGAACGCAGAAATCGTTTCCGAAATGGAAACCGATATCGCCGAAAACATCTTGGAAGCCGAATCCTCGCCCGATACCGAACGATAAACCGGTCAAAAATCCCAAACTTTTACAGTTAACGAGGTGCAACCACATGGGAAAAACGTTTTTATTGCCGCAAAAGCCGAAATACAAGGCCAATCTTCACTGTCACACGACCGTATCCGACGGTCTGCTTACGCCGGAGCAGATTAAAGAGGAATACAAAAAGCGCGGGTATTCGATCGTCGCCTACACCGACCATGAATACATCGTCAACCATCAGGACTTGAACGACGAAAGCTTCATCGCTATCACCGCTTACGAGTATTCGATCAACGAAGCACCGCACGATGAGCGCACCGCATGGACGGATCTGCGCTGCTGCCACCTCAATTTGTACGCCAAAGACCCATATCAAGATAAACATGTCTGCTTTGCGCCGTCGTATGTTTGGGGACCCGGCAAAGAGATTGCCGACACCTTAAAGTATACTGGTCCGCTTTATAAGCGCGATTACAATGACATTCAGCATGTTATCGACGAAGCAAACAAAAACGGCTATCTCGTCTGCTTCAACCATCCGTATTGGTCGCTCCAGCCGCAGTCCGATTATTTTGGCTTGAAAGGCCTTTTTGCCATGGAGACCTATAACACAGGCTGTTATGATTTTTCCGGCCACAGTTTCTACGACTACGGGTTACTGGCCGAGTTTAACCAGGAGATTGCGCCGGTGGCAACCGACGACAACCACAATCATTTCCGTGATCCCGATCTTGATCATTCCGATTCGTTCGGCGGTTATACCATGATCTATACCGGTGATTTTTCGTATACCGGTATTATAAAAGCGCTTGAAGAGCAGCAATTTTATGCGTCGACCGGCATTGATTTTGAGGAAATTTCGGTAGAAAACGGCGTGGTGCATGTCGAATGCACGCCGAGCACCAGTATCAGCATCGCGTTCGGCGGAAAACGTTGGGATGAACGGCTTTGCTACGACAGAGAACCGCTGACATCGGCGGATTTCACCATTCCGTGGGGGGCACGGTATATCCGTGTTTACTGCGTCAACCGCCGTACCGGCGCCAACGCCACCACCAAGGCTTTCGCTCTTCCGAAAGACGCGGAATAAAGCAAAGGAGTGTTTCATATGACAAAGAACTATTTGCTTCCCAATACGCCGAAATACAAGGCAAATCTGCATTGCCACACCACCTTTTCCGACGGCGCGTTTACGCCGGAAAAAATCAAAGAAATCTATAAGGCGCATGGCTATTCGGTTGTGGCGTATACCGATCATGAATATATTGTCAACCACCAGGAGCTGACCGACGACAGCTTTATCGCCATTACCGGCTATGAATATTCGCTGGGCGAAGCGCCGCACGACGGCTTTACGCATTGGATGGATCTAAAATGCTGTCATTTGAATTTATACGCCAAAGACCCGTATCAGGACAAACATGTCTGCTTTGACCCGGAACACGTGCCGCACTGCAAGCACCCGGAAACGCTTTCGTATACCGGGCCGATTTTCAAAGCGACCTACGATGACATCCAGCATGTTATCGACGAAGCCAATAAAAACGGCTATCTTGTCTGTTTCAACCACCCGTATTGGTCGGTGGAACCGCACGGCGACTACTTTAACCTCAAGGGCTTGTTTGCCATGGAGATCAACAATACAAGCGCATCGGACTATTCGGGACACAGCTTTTACGATTACGGCTTGCTTGCCGAATACAACCGGACGGTTGCTCCCGTCGGCGCGGACGACAACCACAATCTCGTGCTTGACCCGGACGTTGACCATTCCGACTCGTTCGGCGGCTACACCATGATTTATACCGACGATTTTTCGTATGCCGGTATTCTTTCCGCCATGGAACGCCGCGACGTTTACGGCTCGACCGGCATCGATTTTGACGAGGTTTCGGTCACGGGTTATGGACTGCACATCGCGTGTACACCGTGTACAAGCATCATGGCCTGCTTCGGCGGCAGACGCTGGCGCGGAAAACAGGCCTACGACGGCAACACGGTAACGGAAGCAGAGTTTACCATTCCGGAGGACGCGACCTACATCCGCGTGTTCTGCACCAACCGCTTGAACGGCACGTATGCCACCACGCGGCCGTATGACGTGCCGAAAAAAGCGCAAGCGTAAATCCGGAGGTTCTCTTGAGCGAATATTTAAGCGGAATATTAAATGTCTACAAGCCGAAAGGCTTAACCAGCCACGCGGTTGTTTCGCGCGTGCGCAAATTTTACGGCGTCAAGCGCGTGGGACACGCCGGAACGCTCGATCCGATGGCCTGCGGCGTGCTGCCGGTGCTGGTCGGAAGCGCGGCAAGCGTGCAAGAGCTTGTCATGGAACACGACAAGACCTACAAAGCCGGCGTTCTGTTCGGTGTGACCACCGACACCGGCGACGTCACGGGAAAGGTGCTTGACACCAAAACGCCGGCATTTGACGGCGCGGCCCTGAATGAAGCACTTACGCGCTTTACCGGCGAAATCGACCAGGTGCCGCCCATGTATTCGGCACTCAAGGTGGATGGGCAGAAACTATATGAGCTTGCCCGGCGCGGCGAAACCGTCGAGCGCAAAGCGCGCAAGGTGACCGTTTACGGCATTCGGCTGCTCACGCCGTTTGACGGAAAGCGGTGCGACATCGAAGTGGACTGCTCAAAAGGAACGTACATCCGGACGCTTGCCGAGGATATCGGGAACGCGCTTGGCTGTGGCGCGTGCCTTGACAGCTTGGAACGAACCGTGTGCGGCGTTTACCGTGCCGCGGACGCGGTGACGGTGGAGACGCTTGAGAAGCATTATCAGAACGGCGACACATCGGCTCTTGCCGGATTCTTGCAAAGCGCAGAAGTGCTGTTTGAAGACTGTCCAATCGTGCGGCTTGCGCCCTTTTACGAAAAATTGGCACTCAACGGCGCGGAGATATATTTGAAGCGTGCGCGCATTCCGGAGCGGCTGTTCGAGCATGGCCGGTTCTGCCGGTTATACAAGGAAAACGGCGGTTTTTATGCCGTGGCGGAGCTTGGGGACTATCCCGACGGAGCTGCCGTGAAAATCAAATATCGGTTTTAAGGAGCATTCGCTTAAAACATACACAACCACATTTAAGCAGCGGAGGTACAGAAATGGTAAAGGAAAACATGGAATTTTTGAAGGCGCTCGATCCCGAAATCGGCGAAGCGGTTGAAAAGGAATTTGCCCGTCAATCGCGCAACATTGAGCTTATTGCAAGCGAAAACATCGTTTCGGAGGCAGTTCTTGCGGCAGCCGGCACGGTGCTTACAAACAAATACGCCGAAGGCTATCCGGGCAAGCGTTACTACGGCGGCTGCGAATGTGTGGACATTGCCGAAGAAGTGGCGAGAAAGCGCGCCTGCGAATTATTCGGTGCGGAACACGCGAACGTTCAGCCGCATTCTGGCGCGAACGCAAACTTTGCGGTCTATACGGCGTTCTGCAAGCCGGGCGACACGGTCATGGGCATGAATCTGGCGCATGGCGGTCACCTGACGCACGGCAGCCCGGTCAATGTGTCGGGCATGTATTTCAACATTGTGCCGTATGGCGTAAACGACGATGGCTTTATTGATTACGACGAGATGGAACGCCTTGCGCATGAGCACAAGCCGAAGATGATCATTGCCGGCGCGAGTGCGTATCCGCGCATCATCGATTTTGAACGCTTTGCCAAGGTTGCCAAGGAGGTCGGCGCGATCTTCATGGTAGACATGGCGCACATTGCCGGTCTTGTGGCGGCAGGGCTTCATCCGAGTCCGGTTCCGTATGCGGATGTTGTGACGACCACGACGCACAAGACGCTTCGCGGTCCGCGCGGCGGCATGATTTTGTGCAAGGAAGAATATGCAAAGCAGATCGACAAGGCCATTTTCCCGGGCACGCAGGGCGGCCCGCTCATGCACATCATTGCGGCAAAGGCTGTCTGCTTCGGCGAAGCGTTAAAGCCGGAATTCAAGGAATATGCACGCCAGGTCGTGGCAAACTCCAAGGCGTTTGCGGACGCACTGTTAAAAGAGGGCTTCAAGCTTGTTTCGGGCGGCACGGACAATCACTTGTGCCTTGTGGATTTACGTCCGTTTGCGGTCACCGGCAAGGAGTTCGAAAAGCGTCTTGACAGCGTTTACATCACGGTCAACAAGAACGCTATCCCGAACGATCCGGAAAAGCCTTTTGTAACCAGCGGCATCCGCGTCGGTACGCCGGCGGCCACGTCGCGCGGCTTCAAGGAAGCCGACTTTGTCAAGGTTGCCGAGCTTATGCGGCTTGCTGCAACCGATATTGAGGGCAAGGCCGACGAAATCCGTGCAGAGGTCTGCAAGCTCTGCGACGCACACCCGATTTACCGATAAAAAATCCGATTTAGAAAATACGGGTGCTTTTCTTGCGAGAAAAGCACCCGCCAAAAAAGTTTCATCTTTTCAGCAATAGCTGTGGAAATGAAAGGACAACCGACATAATGACGGACACAAAAATTATTTTAGCCTCCGGGTCGCCGCGCCGTGCGGAGATTTTACGCAACATCGGGCTTGACTTTGAAGTGCGTCCGACAGGTGCTGACGAGACCATAGATCCGGAGCTGTCGCCGACGCAGATGGTCTGCGAGCTTGCCTTTCGCAAGGCCGAAGAAGCCGTCTTGCACCTTTCCGCTTCGGAAGAAGACGCGCTTATCATTGCCGCCGACACCGTTGTGGTTTACAACGGCCGGATTTTGGGAAAACCGGCTGACGAGCAGGACGCCTATCGGATGTTAAAGTGTTTATCCGGGACGGTTCACGCCGTATACACCGGCTTTACGCTTGCCAAAAACGGCTTTTATTTCACGGAGCACGCCTCGACCGAGGTCGAGTTTCTGCCGATAAAGGATGATTTGATTTATCGCTACATACAGACGGGCGAACCGTTTGACAAAGCCGGTGCTTACGGCATCCAAGGCAAAGGCTCGGCCTTGATACGCGCCATTCACGGTGACTATTTCAATGTGATGGGGCTGCCGGTTTCGGCTTTGGTTTTGGCGGCACGCGCACAATTTGATATTGATTTACTTGGGTTTTAACAACATGTATTGCCATTAAAATTAAGGAAGGAACGCTATGTACAAGAACTACAAGAAAAATTACCCGTATTACGAGGTATCGCCGATCCGCGACTTCAAGCAGATGCTCGAAGAATCCATCCGCGACTGTGAAGGCCGCCCGGCGTTTCGCTACAAAAGCGGCAAGGATATCGTCGATGTCAGCTATGAGCAGTTTTACGCCGATACCAAGGCGCTTGGCACAGCCATTACCGCTCTCGGCCACGGAAAGAGCCACATCGCCATGATCGGCCCGAACAGCTACAAATGGCTGCTCACGTACATGACCGTTCTCAATTCCGAAGGCGTGTATGTGCCGATCGATAAGGAACTGCCGTTTGATGAGATTGTGCACATCGTCAACGACAGCGATTCCGAAGTGTTCTTCTATGCCGGATTTTATGCGGAAAATGTCAAGAACAACCGCGAGAAAATGCCGAACGTCAAGTATTTCGTCAATCTAGACGGCAAAGAAGACGACGGCGAATTCTTAGCGTATGACAAGCTGCTTGCACACGGCAAAGAGCTGCTTGACGGCGGCAACACCGATTACACCTCCATGAACCCCGATCCTGCGGCTATGAAAATGATCGTTTACACCTCCGGCACGACCGGACGCGCCAAGGGCGTTATGTTAACGCTTGACAACATGGTCAACTGCGTGGTTCACGGCCTTGAGGTCTCCACGGTTTACGATGTGTGCCTGTCGGTTCTGCCGTATCACCACACGTATGAATCAGTCTGCGGCATTTTGGTGTCCCTCAAAAAGGCGGCCACCATCTGCATCAACGAAAGCCTGCGCACCGTTGCGGCAAACTTAAAGGTGTTCCAGCCGACCTACATCATGCTCGTGCCGCTGTTTGTGGAATCCTTCTATAAGAAGATTTGGGCGACGGTCGAGGATCAGGGCAAGGCCGACACGCTCCGCAAGATGATCAAGGTCAGCAATAAGCTCTTAAAAGTCGGCATCGATATGCGTCATGTGTTCTTCAAGTCGATTCACGAGGTGTTCGGCGGCAGACTGATCAAAATGGTTTCCGGCGGCGCACCGCTCCGCCAAGAGCTTGGCGAATTCTTCGACGCCATCGGCGTGACGCTTGTCAACGGCTACGGCATCACCGAATGCTCGCCGCTTGTGGCCGCCAACCGCGATTTCTACTACAATTTCGCCTCGGTCGGCAATCCTCTTCCCTGCCTTGACATGAAGATTTTTGAACCGAATGCCGACGGCGAAGGTGAAATCTGCGTCAAAGGCCCGACGGTCATGCTCGGTTACTATAAGCAGCCCGAGCTTACCGCTGAGGTTCTCGAAGCCGACGGCTGGTTCCATACCGGCGATTTCGGCAAGATCGGCGAGGATGGACGTCTTTACATCACCGGCCGCAAAAAGAACATGATCGTGCTTCGCAACGGCAAGAACATTTATCCGGAAGAAATCGAAGAATATCTCGGCGGCATTCCCGAAGTGACCGAAGTCATCGTTTCGGCACTGCGTTCGGAGGACGACGAAGAGACCGGTCTTGCGGCTGAGATCTTCCCGGGTGATGACCTTGTCAAGAGCAAGACCGACGACGAGCTGTACACGCTTCTTAAGACCGCTGTCGAAAAGGTCAACGACGGTCTGCCGTCCTATAAACACGTGACCAAAGTGGTCGTCCGCAAGACACCGTTCGACAAGACCACCTCCGGCAAGATCCGCCGCAAATACAATTAACGATTGACGATTTTTCACTTCATAAGCGGCTTCGGCATACACTGATACCGGGAGCATCGGCCGGCACGTCCCAAACGGCCATTTCACCGATGCTCCCGTTTGTGATGAGGAAAGGAGCCGCTTATGAACGATTGTTTGTTATTTTTGCAGGGTGTTGTCGGGATTTTTGCCGCCATCGGCTTTTATTTGACCGTGCGCATTTTTTTGGACGCCGTCGTCAAACGCCGCAGCGGCTTAAAAATGCAGGTGGTCATACTGTCGTATAAGGGCGATCCCGAATATGCCGTCCGCTTTGCCGAAAGCCGCTTTGTCTACGGCGAATATGCCGGTTTTTTCGAGGGCGTGACGCTTTCCGAAGCCATTCCGCTCGACAAAGCCACCGCCGCACGCCTAAAAGCGGAATTTCCGGACTTTGTCTGCCTTTCGGACATATCCGAAAAGACCGAGCCAACCGACACACACACCTGTTATTCCGAAAAATAAGCCGAAACGAAACGGAGTGAATGCCATGCCGGAGGAAACCCGTCCGACTGCCAAAGAAAACGACACCGCCGAGCTTACCGTCAAGGGAATCATCGAGGATGTCGTTTTTCAAAATGCCGAAAACGGCTATACCATCTGCATCATCGACGCGGACGGCGAGCCGGTAACCATCACCGGCATCATTCCCTGTGCCGCCGAAGGCGAACTCATCAGTGCCAAAGGCACTTGGGTCAACCATCCGACCTACGGCAAACAGTTTTCGGTCACGGCCTACAGCAAGGAAATGCCAGCCACCTCGGCCGCTATTCTGACCTATCTTTCCTCGGGCGCAGTCAAGGGCATCGGCCCGGTCACGGCACAGCGCATTGTCGATATTTACGGTGAAGAATCGCTAAGCGTCATTGAGGAGCATCCCGAGTGGCTTGCCGATATCAAGGGCATTTCGCCCAAAAAAGCCAAGGAGATCTCCGAAAGCTTCAAAAATCAATACGGGATGCGGCAGGTGCTTCTGTATTTTCAGGGAATGCTCACGCCGAATCTCGCCTTAAAGGTGTACAAGCAATGGGGCAACGCCGCCATCGATATTCTGCGGCAGAACCCGTATCTGCTATGCGATGAAATCGACGGCGTCGGCTTTGAACGCGCCGATACACTTGCCAAATCGCTCGGCTTTCAGAACGATGACGAGGATCGCGTCATCGCCGGTGTCAAATATGTGCTGCAAAGCGAATTGAACCGCAGCGGCAACTGTTATCTGCCGCTCGAAATTTTAGTAAACCGCGCCGCCGAAATTTTAGGCGTCTCCGCCGATGCGGCCAAAGAAGGCGTGGTCATTTTATCCCATCGCGGCGAAGCGGTGGCTGTCAAATACGGCGATATCACGGCGATTTATCTGGAAAACGTGTACCGCACCGAAAAATACTGTGCGGAAAAATTAAAGCTTTTATGCGACACCAAAATCGACATTCCGCTGCTCGATGCCGACGCCGAAATCGCCAAGGTGGAATCGGATACCGGTATACAATTCGCGCGTTTTCAGGCGGATGCCATCCGCTTTTCCACCAGCGAAGGCGTGGTCATCGTCACCGGCGGCCCGGGAACGGGCAAAACCACCGTCATTCGCGCCATCATTCAGATGTTTGCAAGGCTCGATATCAAGGTCTGCCTTGCCGCGCCGACCGGACGAGCCGCCAAACGCATGACAGCCGCCACCGATATGCCGGCTAAAACCATTCACCGGCTGCTCGAATGCGAATACGGCGCCGACGATAAGCTCGCTTTCCAGCGCAATGAGGACAATCCGCTCGACTATGGCGCGGTCATCGTGGACGAAGCGTCGATGGTGGACATTTTCTTATTTTCCGCGCTGTTACGCGCCATGCGTCCCGGCACGCGGCTGTTGCTCATCGGCGATGCGGATCAGCTTCCGCCCGTCGGCGCAGGCGATGTGTTCGGCGATCTCATCAAATGCCGCAGCTTCGTGGTGGTGCGCCTAGACGAAATTTTCCGCCAAGGCAAGGACAGCCGCATCATCACCGGCGCGCATCTCATCAATCACGGCCAAATGCCGCCACTCGACAACAAAGGCAAGGATTTCTTCTTTATGCCGCGCAAAACCGGTGCCGAGGTGCAGGCCTTACTTTCCGAGCTGTGCCGCACGCGTCTGCCGAAAGCGTATGGCTTCGACGCGCTTTCCGACATTCAAATCATCTGCCCGTCGCGCAAAGGAGAAGCCGGAACCGGTGCGATCAACGCCCTCATGCGGGAGCTGTTCAATCCGCCGTCGCCGCACAAGAAAGAATATACCGCCCATAACACGGTCTTTCGCGAAGGCGATAAAATCATGCAGATCCACAACAATTACGATATCGAATGGCACACCGCCGACGGCCGCGAAGGCAGCGGCATTTTCAACGGCGATATCGGCTTTATCGAAAGCATCGATACCGAAAATCAGACGGTTTGCTTCCGCTTTGACGACGACCGCCACGCGTCCTGCGACCTTGCCGCTTTTGACGATATCGAGCACGCCTATGCCATCACGGTACATAAAAGCCAAGGCAGCGAATACCGTGCGGTGCTATTGCCGCTTCTCGACTGTCCGCGCGGCCTTATGACGCGCAATATGCTCTACACCGCCGTCACACGCGCCAAAAGCTTGGTGATTCTGATCGGCAAGCAGACGATCATGTCCGATATGATCGAAAACAATGTGCGACAAAATAAGTATACCGGTCTATCAAATATGTTAAAGCCGGTTTATGTGTATCCCGAATATAAAATGCAGGAAGGACTTCGACCGAATGACGAACAACCGCAGCCCGATAACGCTTCCGGAGAACCGGCCGAAAATGCTTGAACGCCTGAAAAAAATCAAGCTTTTCGTCTTGGATATGGACGGCACCATCTATCTTGACTCCACGCCGCTTGAGGGCGCAATCGATTTTTGCAAAAAATTAGCCGCCGGAAATAAGCTTGTGTATTTCACGAATAACGCCTCCAAAAATCCGGAAGACTATGTAAAAAAACTGACAAACATCGGTTTTCCGGCCACGCGGAAAACAATTGTGACCTCCGGCGACGTCACCGCCGACTACTTAAACACCTTCCACAAAGGTGAACCGGTATACCTTGTCGGAACACCGGCACTCGAAGAATCGTTTCAAAAAGCCGGCATTCTACTGTCGGATGACGCAAAAATCGTGGTTGTCAGCTTCGATTTGACGCTCACCTATGCCAAATTGGAGCACGCCTGCACGCTCATTCGTTCCGGTGCGCGCTTTTATTCCACGCATCCGGACATCAACTGCCCGACTGCCACCGGTTTTATCCCGGACAGCGGTGCGATTTGCGGAGCCATCACGCTGTCCACCGGCGTAAAACCGCGGTATTTCGGCAAGCCGAACGCCGAAACGGCCGATATGCTCTGCCGCATGAGCGGCCTTGACCGAAGTGAGATTGCCATGGTCGGCGATCGGTTGTATACCGACATCGCTCTCGGCAAAAAGAACGGCCTGCTTTCCATTTTGGTCATGACCGGCGAAACAACGCCGGAAATGCTGCAAAACGCGGCCGCAGACGAAACGCCGGACCTGATTTTTGATGGTATAAAAGATATACCGGTATACAATAATTAGTAACAGAAAGGCACGAATATGACGCTTTTTGAATTTCTGACAGCACTTGTCGGCATACCGACGGTTGTCGGCTTTGAAAACCGTGAAGCCGCACGCATCGGCAAGCTTTGCACCGACTATGCGGCCGGTTTTTTCGACGGCTATTCCGCCACACCGACCGGCAGTTTGGTCTTTTCACGCCGCTGCGGCAAAATAGACGCCAAAAAGCTGGTGCTTGACGCGCATTTCGACACCATCGGCTTTGCCGTGAGCGAAATCTGCGGCAACGGCTTTGTCAAAGTGAAAAGCATGGGCGGCATTGATCCGTATCTTTTGCCGGCAACGCCGGTATACCTGTATACAAATAAGCCGCTTTACGGCGTGTTCACCTCGATTCCGCCGCACCTTGCTGCCAAAGACAGCGCGGAACTGAAAGTGGAGGACTTATATATCGATACCGGCCTTTCGGACGCGGATTTTGCTGCAAGCGACATTGAAATCGGCACGCCGGCCGGCTTTGCCGAGCCGCCCGTGCTACTGCAAAACAACCTTGTTGCCTCCCACAGCCTGGATGACAAAGCCTGCGCGGCGACCATCCTGCACGCGTGCCGACTGCTGGCGCAAAGCGGCCGCGAACCGACCGATACCGATATTTTCGTGCATCTGTCGGTCGGCGAAGAGAAAACCGGCGTCGGCGCACGCACACTGCCGTATACCGTTTTGGACGGCTTTGATTTTGCAAAAGCCGACGGCGCGTTGGTCATGGACGTGAATTTCGGCCATGCGCCCGGTGTTGCCGACTACGAATCGCTCGCCCTCGGAAAGGGCGGCGGCGTGTCCTATTCGGCCACCATCAAGCGCGCGTTTACCGATTTTATTGTGCAATTGGCCGCACAGAAAAAGCTTCCGCTTCAAACCGTGGTGGAGATGCGCTCGACCGGCACCAACGCCGGAACATTGCATCGCGGCGGCATTCCGTGCGCTGTTTTATCGCTGCCGCTCACCAATATGCACACCTACAGCGAATGCGTTTCGCTCGACGATATGGAATCCTGCGCGGTGCTTGTCGGCGAGATCATGCGCCAGTTTCCGGCGGCAAATCTCGGGGAGGTGCGTTTCAAATGAAAAAGCAAAATAATGTACCGGTATACGAAAATATTGCAGACAACGCTTTCTTGCGCGAATTATGCGATATGCACGGCGTGTCGGGCGATGAAGAATGTGTCGCACGCCGCATTGCCGCGGAAATCGAACCGTTCTGCGACGCATTGTATATCGATCCGATCGGCAATCTGATCGCTTTCAAAAAGGGCCGTGAAACGCCCGAAAAACCGGTTATGTACTGTGCGCACATGGATGAAGTCGGGTTTATGATCCGGCACATTTGCGACGACGGAAAACTGCTGTTCGAGGCCGTCGGCATTCAGCCGGAGGTGCTTCCGTCGGATCGGCTGGCAATCGGAGAAAGCCGAATTCCGGGCGTAATCTGCGCAAAACCTGTGCATTTAATGCACGGAAAGCACGAAAATCCGCGCGTGGAGGATATGTATATTGACATCGGCTGTCAAAGCCGCGCCGAGGCGGAAGTGCTCGGGGTGTATGCTTCGTTCGCCACTTTCGAGAACCGGTATACAAAATTCGGAAATGAAACCATGGTGCGTTCCAAAGCACTGGATGACCGTTTCGGCTGTTTCGTGTTAACCGAAATTTTGAAAACCGATCTGCACTATGATTCCTATTTTGCGTTTACGGTTGGCGAAGAGTTGGGCGGCACCGGTGCAACCGCGGCGACACGCCGGATTGATCCCGGAACGGCATTTATTTTCGAAAGCACCACCGCCTCCGATTTGCCCTCCAACACCGGTGCGGATCGAGTGTGTGCGCCCGGCGACGGTGCCGTTGTTCCTTTTATGGATGGCGGCACGCTGTATGACCGTGCGCTGTATGAACAAATCCGCGCGCTTGCCGACACGCACGGCATTCCGACGCAAACCAAAACACGCATTGCCGGCGGCACAGACGCCGCCTCCATCCAACGCAGTCTTTCCGGTGGGCGCGTGGCGGCCATTTCCCTGCCTTGCCGCTATATTCATACGGCATCGTGCGTGGCTGCTGTAAGCGATATGGCCGCGTGCGTGGCACTCGGCATTGCTTTGGCGAAGACATAAAGGTGTTTTGCCCTGCAAGGCGGTTAGCAATCTCTGCGTTTCTGTCGAACTGTCGAAAAGAAATTCTGAAAAAAATGATGTTTTTTGAGCCAAACCTCTTGACAAACCCATTTCTTTGTGGTATACTCTTCGAGTAAGATGTTTCGGGGTGTGGCTCAGCTTGGTAGAGTGCTTGGTTCGGGACCAAGAGGCCGGAGGTTCGAATCCTCTCACTCCGACCAGAAAAGAAAACCGCTATTTAAGCGGTTTTCTTTGTTTTTAGCTTAACCATGCGGGTTCCGGCCGTCCAAAATTTTAGACTAAAATCCAA
Source organism: uncultured Eubacteriales bacterium (assembly GCA_900546385.1). GTDB lineage: Bacteria > Bacillota > Clostridia > Oscillospirales > CAG-382 > UMGS882. The sequence continues at coordinate 14,487 of URCT01000050.1, forward strand.
AATTTTAGACTAAAATCCAGTATTTTAGATTAAAATATGACACGAAAGATGAAACGAAAAAGCCGCGCAAATGCGCGGCGTCAGACCGCTGACAAACCCGTCAGCGGTCTGACGCCCTCTTACGAGGGCGCCCTTGACACGCCGACAATTTTATGCTATATTACGATTAAGGACTGAAAGCCGAAATCCGACTTTCAGTCCACAAAAATTACTTAGATATATTATTATGTCACAGAACCTTTGCCAAATTCCGGTATATTATATCCGCAATTCTTTTCATGCCCTTGTCACTCGGATGTGCCGCAACGCCCGAATGTTCAAACTTTCCTATTGCCCGAAATGACAGGTCTTGCGAAAGTTCACTCATATCCATAACCATTGCGTTTAATTCTGCCGCCGCTTTTTTGATCGCCTTGCACACAACCGGCTTTTCCCATAAAAACGGTTGTGAGATAAGAACGGGAACATTGCTTTTCGCCGAGAACAATTACAACTGCATCCGCTTCAAAATCCTTTAAATTTGAATATTCATCAAACACGTTATCATCATTCATATTTCTCTCCCAATACGCACATTGCGCAATGCAATATGTTGCATTGGGATATTTTTCTCTAACGAATCGCATTGTTTGGTGGACATAATCCTTCTCACGTTTTGAGGCTGCCATTCCCCAATCACCGCTCCAACCGATATCGTCTTTCGGGGCATGCCACGCCATCGAATTACCGGCAAACAAAATCTTGGGCGAACCTTGCACTTCTCCAAAGCGCAAGAATTTTCCGTCTCCAAGCTGATTACTTGCATCAACGGTATTTGTTAAATCAATATTCCGCATATGTTTTCTCTCTGTTTTCAGTATTTTTGTTTTCAATCTTATTTTGATAATTTCATACCTGTAATATTTTTTGTCATATTCGCTATATCATTCATGGAAACTCTGCTTATTTTTAATTACTTACTTCAAAATAATATTTTCCACAAATTTTCCGACAGATATATTTGCTTTTGACATATCCGTAATTTTTTCACCGTTTAAGTAAAGGTTTTTTATTTTAATATTCTTTACTCCGTACTCCTCGCTGTAACCGAAAAAATTTGACGGTGGCATTGCAGGAGCGGTCACGTTAATGTTATTGAAAGTAATATTTGATATTTTTCCTCTTTCTCCTTTTGAAGAATAACACTCGGAATAAAATACCATCCCCCAAATTAACGGCGGCATATAATTCGTATCTTTATTTACATATATGTCATCTTCCTTTTCTTGAATCATCGGATAAAAAGAGACTTCGTCATATTCCACCCGTATGTTTTCAAATCTGCAATTTTCTATTCTCTTTGCGCAAAGGTCGATTCCTACCTCCAAAGCCTTTCCCCATTCGTTAAATACAACGCAGTTGCAAAATACAATATCCTCCGAAATGTCGTAATCCCTGTTGTTATGATGAATACCGTCGGCATAAGCACAGGCAAACCCCTTTATGCACAAGGAATCGTCAAAGCTTCTGACAAAACAGTTTTCAACAAGCGCATGACGGCAATTTAACAAATCGATACCATCGGAATTATATCTCCAGTTTCCGATTATTTTAATGTTATCTATATGTACGTTTTCGCAGCATATGGGTCTTACTGACAAAAAACATGAATCGCGGATTACAATGCCACAAATTGTAATATTTTTTCCGTATTCTATTTTTATCGGACTCGGTCTCGGCGGGTCAATAAATCCATCTTCTTCGATCGTTTCTTTCATTTTGCTGTGATCTAATATACCGTTTCCCATTATTTTTACATTTTCGACGTCAATTCCGTAAATTTCACCGTATACAACAGCTCCCTCGTCGATAAAAACGGTCTGTCCGCTGACCAAATTTATTCTGCCCGTGTTATGCTCTCCTTTTCCGAAATACAAAACATTTTCTTCCGAAAGGTCATAATTTTTATCTTCATTTGCAAAAAAATGTAGTTCTTCCGATACATCTTTAAATTCAACCACCGCCTGGCACGGCTTATTTATTTCAAAAATTACCGTTTTGTCCTCTACAATCGGCTTAATATTTAATGACAGCGGTCTGACAATTATATTTTTAATGTAAAAATCACATTCAATTCTAACCATTTTTTTATCTTTTATATTAAAGGATAAAAATGCTGTTTCCTTCGTCTGATCAAGCGATCTCTGGAATCCAGGCCAATGACGGTTAATCGGGTATCTCGAAACTCTCGCAGACTGTAGCTGTGTCAATTCATTGTCAATATATACTTTGTATTTTTCCATTTTAATCTCCATTCTGCCGCTTACGCACCGGCACAAATAGGAATGGAAGTGCAGATAAGCGCCTGTTTTTTTGTTATACTGTTGCTGCAATTTGATTTTTGCTTGCCCTTTACAGTGTGGTAAAACAATGCTACACTGTTTTTGCCGATGGTAAAATTCAATTTGTTCTTGAGTTTCTCACCGTCGGCACAATATTTCAAGCATTGTTTTGCCTAAGCTGTCAAGGGTGACGGTAGGTTTTCACATACTTCTTTTTTCATATGCTGCTTTACACTACCCAGCGAAAAGACTTCGCATGGAAAGTGACATAACCGCCCTTCCACCTTTCTTTCGGAGAAAGGTGGAGCCAAAGAACTCGAAACAG
>URCT01000051.1 GCA_900546385.1 uncultured Eubacteriales bacterium
CTTGCCACCGGCAACTTTTTGCACGTCCGAGCAGCAACTTTTTCCTACTTTTTGTTAAGTACAAAAAGTAGGGCAAAAAACTTTGAAACTTTCCTATCGGAAATTTCGTCCCTGCCGGGACGGCACGCTCCGCGTGCTTTTTCGCCGCTTTTCGCAAAAACGAAAAGCGGCATAAAAAACCGACCTGTGAAAAATTCACAGGCCGGTTTTCGGCATATCGTCTGTTAAAGTCTTGCTTCAAGCTCCTTGCGGCGCGCTTCGTTTTCCGCACCCGGCTTGCCGAGCAGTGCAAACATATTCTTCTTGTAGGCTTCCACACCCGGTTGGTTGAACGGGTTCACACCGAGCATATAGCCGCTGGCGGCACAAGCCACTTCGAAGAAGTAAACAAGATAGCCGTAGCTGTCCTCATCACGTGCGGCAAGCTCCAAAACAATGTTCGGCACGTTTCCGTCGCTGTGTGCAAAGGCCGTTGCGATAAACGCTTTCTTGTTGGCTTCGTTCAAATCCTTGCCGGAAATGAAGTTGAGCTTGTCCACATTCTGCGGATCGTCCGGAATGATAAAGCTGTTGCCGGTGTTCTGAATGTCGATGACCGTTTCGAAAATGTTGCGCACACCCTCTTGCACGATCTGACCGAGCGAATGCAGATCCGTCGAATAAATGACCGACGTCGGGAAAATGCCCTTGCCGTCCTTGCCCTCGCTTTCGCCGAAGAGCTGCTTCCACCATTCGTTCATATACTGATAGGCCGGTTCGTAACAAGCCATGATCTCGATGGCCTTGCCTTTTTTATGAAGAATGTTGCGGATGACGGCGTAGCGGTAGGCATCGTTCTTGTCGGCATCGCAGACCGAAAGCTCCTTGGCAGCTCTTGCCGCACCGGCCATGATCTTATCGATATCAATACCGGCTGCCGCGATCGGCAGCAGTCCGCAGGCGGTGAGAACCGAATAGCGTCCGCCGACATCGTCCGGAATGACGAACGTTTCGTAACCGGATTCATCGGAGAATTCCTTCAACGTGCCGCGCGCCTTGTCGGTGGTGACATAGATGCGCTCTTTGGCACCGTCTTTGCCATACTTCTTTTCGAGAAGCTCACGGAAAACACGGAACGCCACGGCCGGTTCGGTCGTCGTGCCGGATTTCGAAATGACGTTAACGCTGAAATCCTTGCCTTCGCAGAGCTTCACTACTTCGGTAAGCGTCTGTGCGCTGATGGAATTGCCGGCAAAATAGATGTTCGGCGTCTTTTTGGGCAGCAGATTGTAGTTGGGAGAGGTCAGAAATTCGATGGCTGCACGGGCACCGAGATACGAGCCGCCGATACCGATAACCACGAGCACCTCGCTGGTATCCTGAATCTTCTTGGCAGCCTTTTTGATGCGTGCGAATTCCTCCTTGTCATAGTCGTTCGGAAGCGTGTACCAGCCTAAGAAATCGCTGCCTTCACCGGAACGGTTGACGATTTTTTCATGGGCGGCGGCAAGTGCGCCGGCTTCTGCTTTGATTTCTTCGTCCGAAACAAAGCTTTTCAAAAATTTGTCATTTAACTTAACGGTCATAACAAACACTCCTTTAATGGTAAGCCTTTTCTTTGAGCCTTTATTATACAACAGCTTTCACCGTTTTACAAGCGTTTTTGACAATATTTCAAATATTTTGCGATAAATGTTTTTTTCTTATCCCGACTTCGGGATAATATAGGAATATATTATGTACAAAACGCCATGATTTCCGGAATGTCGTGTCCATCGCGTTGTCGTTTTTGTATGCGGCGGTCACACGAAAAACTTTCGCTTACGCAAGGCTTGACTTTTGAGGGCGCGCTTGTTATACTGAAACCGGAAACCAAATCCAAACCGAAAAGGAGAAAAATCATGGCCAAACTAACCGTCCGTTTTGACAAAAAGCTCGGCAGAATCAAGCCGCTTCACGGTGTGGGACAGCCGCCGTTTGTCGGCACGGATTTTTCGTATTTTCACTATCTTACCGAAGCAAACATTCCGTTTTCGCGTCTGCACGATGTCGGCGGCGCATACGGTGGAAATCTGTATGTGGATATCCCCAACCTGTTCCGCGATTTTGATGCGGACGAATACGACCCGGCGTCGTATGATTTTGCGTTCACCGACCTGCTGCTTCGAAAGCTGGTCGAAGCCGGTGTCGAACCGTATTTCCGGCTCGGCGTGACCATCGAAAACTACATTTATGTCAAAGCGTACCGGATCAATCCGCCCAAAGATCCGGCCAAATGGGCACGCATCTGCGAGCACGTCATCCGCCACTACAACGAAGGCTGGGCGAATGGCTTCCATTACGGCATTACCTATTGGGAAATCTGGAACGAGCCGGACAACGGCATAAACGACGCGACCAACCAAATGTGGAGCGGCACACCGGAGGAATTCTATGAACTATACCGCGTGACCTCCAAGCATTTGCGCGCCTGCTTCGGGGACAGCATCAAGATCGGCGGCTATGCGTCCTGCGGCTTTTATGCGGTAAACGACATCAACACCCCCAATGCCGAAGCACTCGGGCTTTCCAAAGAGCCGAACGACTGGGAGGTGCGCACGGCCTTCTTTGTCCGCTTTTTTGACGGCTTTTTAGACATGGTCAAAAGAGAACAGCTGCCGTTCGACTTTTTCTCCCATCACAGCTACGGTGATGTGGCAAAAACCGTGTTCATGAACCGCTATGCCGCCAAACGTCTTGCAGAAGCCGGATACGGCGATGTCGAGATCCATATAAACGAATGGCACACCTATCCGGGAAAAGCCACGCGCGGCACGGATAAATGCTGTGCATCGGCCACGGCGATGATGCTTGCCATGCAGAACGAAAAAATGGACGTGATGTGCTATTATGACGCACGCATGGGCATTTCGATCTACGGCGGACTGTTCAATCCCATGGCCGAAGAGCCGTATTGCACCTATTACGGCTTCAAGGCCTTCGGAAAGCTCTACAAAATGGGCGTTCAGGCCGAATGTGTGAGCGATACCGATGGGCTGTACGCCATCGCCGCGACCGACGAAACCGGCAGCGAAAAAGGCCTTTTAATTGCCAACATCGGCGAAGAAACAACGGTTGAAACCGGTTTAGAAGGCGATTTTACGGTATATGAAATCGACGAAGCACACCTGTTTACGCCGTCGGAAAAGAAGGCCGATCGGTTCGTTTTGGGAAACAACAAAGTCGTTTATATTGAAAAGACACAAGCATAAAACAAGCGGACTGTAAAAACAAGTTTTGCAGTCCGTTATGCTGTCGGGCAGGAGGCGAACCTTCCTGCCCGACTTTTTTCGTTCGAACGACGTCCGAACGGTTTATTTAGCAAATCTTACGAAAATCGCTGCGGCTTGGGCGCGCGTTGCGTTTTCGCTCGGTGCGAAGGTCGTTTCCGTCATACCATTCAGAATGCCTGCCGCAAAGGCCCATTCGATGGCGGCACGCGATTCCTCTGAAAGCGAAGCGATATCGGCAAATGCCGTTTCTTTCGTTTCGTCGGTATCTTTTGCCGCATAACGGTAAAGAATGAGTGCCATCTGCTCACGCGTGACAAAGGCCTCCGGCGCAAATTCCGTTTCGCTTACGCCCTTGACGATGCCGTTTTCGCAAGCCCATGCAACGGAATCCGCATACCATGCGCCGTCCGCAACATCCGCAAAGGCCGCTTTTGCCGCCGCTTTCGGCGTGCCTGCAAACCGGTGCAGGATGGTCACAAACATTGCACGCGTCAAAACGCCGTCCGGCGCAAAGGTGTTTTCGCCGATACCGTTTATGTAACCGGCTGTGGCCGCTTTTTGGATGCTTTCGGCTGCCCAGTGTCCGTCAATGTCCGTGAACACAACCGTTTCCGGCTTGGTTTCGGGATCCTTTTCAGGCTCTTTGTCCGGCTCTTTTTCCGGGTCTTTTTCGGGATCTTTTTCCGGGTCTTTTGCGGTGTCCTTGCCGGTCTCCTCCGGCTTTTCGGTCTCGTCGGCCTTGCCGTCCGCAGTGCCGGCCGAGGACGAACCGCCGCTGCCGCTGCCGCTGTCAAATTCGTTCATATAATTTTTGGTGTAGTACACCACGATTTTATCGCCGTCTTTGACGCCGTAAGCACTCATCATCACATCCGGCATTTTTCCGTTGACCTTATACAGCCAACCGGAATATTTGCCATCGGTGAATTCGGCAAGTGTCGTGCCGTCCGGCGAGGTGACCGAAGAAATATAGCCGCCCTTATTGACATATTGATAGCCGTTTTTATCGAGAATCTTGGTAAAGACATCGAGCGCCGTTGTGCCGTCCGGCAGATCCGCTACCGACACCCGGTCGATCCACGCGTCTTTATCCGTCTTTAACGTAAAGGTGACCGTGGCGGTTTCTTCGATCGGTTCGGGCTTTGTTACGGCTCCTGCCGTATATTTGCCGCGCACCACCGTATTGACGCTCACTTCTCGGTAATACAAATCGGCAAGCGGTGCGTATTTGGCATAGGTTTCGGGATCGTTCTTATAGAGTGCGCCGTATTTGCCGAGCGTTTCGCTGGAAAGGGCGGAGTCGATCTTGACCGCTTTTGGCTGATTCTGCTTGGTGACAAGCAGATTTTCATGCGTCACGGATGCCGGATTGGACGAGCGGAACAACCGCCACGCTTCAAGCGTCTGCCAGTTTTCAAGCGCTGTCGGCACAATGCCGTGACCGACCATGGAGGCTTCTTTGCGCACCCAAACCAGCTTGCCGTCCTGTTCGTAAACCTCGACAAACGGATTCATATCGGTGCGGATGTTGTCTTTATCGGTGTTATTGCCGCGAATGCCCTCGAAATAGTTTTCGAGAACCTTGTCCATAAGGGCTTTTTCCGCTTGGATTTCTTCTTCCGTTAACGGCAGAACGGCAAAATGCAGTTCTTTCGAAACCGAAACGCCACTTTCCTTATCGGTAAGAGTCAGTTTGACAGTTACGTTTTCGGTATCTTCGCCGACCATCGGACGGTACACTTCGGTGCGTGCCGCGTTATTGACATCGGTCGAACGGATGACCGCCTCGTTGTCCGAAGTAATGCTTACCGGGACAAGCGCGCCGTCGATGCCGAAATCGCGCGTGGTCGGATACTTGATATCGCCCTTGACCGTGTAAACGCCGTCGGTTTCGGTGAGTTGTTCGCCGGTATATGCGTCGTGCAGACCGGCTTTGGCAAAGCCGGATTCGAGTTTTTTCGCAAGAGACGCGCGAATTTCCTCCAAGGCGCTGTCGTCTAACTTTGCCACCGTCGCGTCAAACGTTTTGTACAGCACGATTTCCGGCTCGTCGGTCGAAGTAAATCCAAAGGTAAAGGCCGCCGTCAGTGTGACATCGCGGTCGTCCTTGCCGCGGTGGATCACGCCGGTATAGGGTTTGGTTTTGTTCGCGCCATCCTTAACGGAAAGCGCGTCCGTGTCCGAAGAGGTCCACGAAACAAGCGTCCAGGCTTTGCCGTCGATGACGGCAGGAAGCGAGATGTTTTCGGTGAGCGGTGCGGAAGCATCGAGTGCTGCACCGGCTACAATTTCCTCGCGCATCAGCGTTTTGACGCGTTCGACATCCCACGGAACGACAACGGTCACGCCATAGGTCAGGTGTGCGTCGTCCAACGCAAGGTCGAAGGTCACGCGCAAAGAGCCGCTATGGATCGACGGAGCGGTGTTCGGGTCGGCAAAGAAATAGGTGATCGTGCCGTCCCGGTCGATGGAAGCGCCTTCATGCAGCGTTTCGACCGAAGAAACGGTGATCGACACCGGTTCTCCGACAGCCGCGAACCGATCGGCAAGCATGGTGACAATATTGGTATCTCTGCCGTAAACCGGCTTTAACGCGCCATAACGGCGGACAGCCTCTAACGCGGTTTTCAAGCGTTTCTGCTTGTCGGCAAGCTCGGCTTTGACAGCGGCTTCGGAATATACCGAAAAGGTAAATTCTTTGGTCGCAGCGGTATCTTCATACGAGATTTCCGCCGTGAGCGTCACGGTCGCAATGCCGGTCTTCGGAAGCGTGATAACGCCGGTTTCCGGGTCGATGACAGCGTTGTCGCTCGAGGTCCAGACGATTGTCGAACCGCTGGCGCCGGTCGTCGGAAGCGTAAGCGAACCGGCCTCTTTGATCGGTGCTTCGGTATCCAATTCCAGTGCCGCGCGGTCAGCCGCCACGATGCCTGCCGCACGGGATTTCACGACAACCGGCGAAGAGAGCATCTCGGTCTTGCCGGCCGCCGTTGTGACCGCATAGGAAAGATAACAGGTGTCGAGGTCTGCGGGAATGGTAAAGGTGCGCGCGGTCGCGCCCTTGATGTCATGATAATCGCTGTAGCCGACCTTTCCGGAAAGGTATTCTTCTTCGGTCAGATACTTCCACTGGAACGAAAGCTCCGGATAGGTCTCGTAATCATACGGTTTTGCGCCGAGAACCGAAATTTTGGCTTCGACCGTAAAGCCGACTGCAACCGTGCCGTCGATTTCGCGTCCGGAAATCTGCGGAACGGCAAGCACCGTGCTGGTCGCGCTGTAAGCGCCGTCCGCGGTTTCGGCTTTAACAACCGCCTTACCGGGTGCAAGCACACGGACGACCATCGAAGCGTTGTTTTCTTTCGGGCTTTCCGGTGCAATAAGCTCGATAGTGTTTTCGCCGCTTTCGAGCGTCCAGACGATAGCCGGCTCTTCGTCCATGTCCTTATAGGTAACCGTAAGCGTTGCCGAAGGATGCTCATAACCGGCGTTCACGTCAAGAATGACGTCCGAAAGCAGAATTTTCGGGTCTTTTGCGATGGGTGTGCTGCCGACTTCCCAAGCAAGCACCGGATAGCCGCCGTTGATGCCGGTCGTATCGGCGGAAAAAGCGTTTCCGAGAGCGGCAAGAAGCGCGTCGGTCTCGGAGATTTTTCCGCAGCCGGTCGTTTTGCCCGTACCGGCCCCGATGGCGGTTTCCGTATAATAACCGTTGGCAAAGCTTGCGGAGCTGTACAAAAATCCGGCAAGCTCACCGGCCGACGCGCCGTTCATTTTGCCGATATTGTAGCAGTCGGAGGCCGTGACATTGTTTTGGAGCTGACCGCCGATACCGCCCGTGCGGCTGGTGCCGGACACCGTGCCGGTATTGTAGCAAGCGGTGATTTCGGTATATTTGGCATAGCCGACGATACCGCCTGCCACCGTGTTTTTCGCATCATTTGCCGTCTCAACGCTTGCGCGGTTGACACAGCCGGAGAGGACGACACCCGGTTTCTTATTCGGCTTATCGCCGTTCACATAGCCGACGATGCCGCCGATGTTGGCTTTGGCTTTCGAAGACGACACAAAACCCGTAAACGAGCAGTTGATGACGCTTCCGGCATTCACCTGGCCGACGATGCCGCCGACGTTGTTGTTGGAAGCCGTGACAGAGCCTTCAACATTCAGGTTTTTGACGGTTGCCGTGACGGTTTTTCCGTCCACGGTCGCAAGGCCGATACCGCCGAACAGACCTTGGTTGGCAGCAGAGACGTTATTTACGTTTAGGCCTTTGATGGTATGGAACGCGCCGTCAAAGGTTCCGGCATAGGCTTCGGTGATATAGCCGGAATCCGGGAAAATGCGCTTCCAGTTCTGATTTTCAAGGTCAATGTCGGCCACAAGCACGGCATTTGCCGTACTCGACGGTGTGGCGTTGACAAGGTCGCGGAAAGCGGCAAGGTCGGCGGCGTCCGCAATTTCATACGGAGTTTTCGCCGAGCCGTCTCCGGCAAGCACGCCGCCCACAGCACCGGCCGCGAGCGTGAAAAGTCCGCAAAGCAGCACAAACGATAAAGCAAGTGACAGGAGCGCGGACATACGGTTGGTTTTTCTCATGATGATTTCCTTTCTTTGGCTTCTTGCAAAAGCCTTTTTTATCACAAGCGCGGCTCGTCCGACCATCGGTCAAAACAAAAACTGCCGCAGCAAGTTTTCTTAAAAAAACTTAACACGGCAGTTATTCCCATGTCGGCATAAAACGGCACGCCAAAAAAGCCCTTACAAACCGTTTTTGAAAAAACGGCTGCAAGCGCGCCGAATACGGGAAAAGCAGCTGGACAGACAAGATGATCCGCAGGTGAGCTTCTCCGCCAAAGCAGGTCTTTTGACTTTGCGCCATATCGGAATTTTCATACAGAAAACTCCGGCAAAGCCGCGTTTCTGCCTTCTCAGTTTCCCAATGACCGGTTTTCACCGACGAAACGCGCTTTTTCGGCACACACAGCGACTGGTATCGTCCCGGATTCTCACCGGGTTCCCTTTTCACCGGCGGTACCCAAACGGCAGCGCCGACACTTTGTATGCGATATTCTGTTGTCGGGTCTTATAGTAACACAGTTTTGGCTGTTCGTCAAGGTGAAAACAAAGAGTTTTTGTGAAAACTTTTGCTTTATCCGCGCCGTATGCGCATAGGGCGAAGCGTTCGGGACATACTAACAAAAAAACCAAAGGAAGTGTCAGTATGACCGAGCACATTCATCCGGACACAGTCCGGCTTCTTCGCGAATGCGATTCGGGCGTTGCCATGGGTGTGGACGCGCTTGACAACGTCCTCGACCGCACTCACGCAAAGCCATTGAAGCAGTTATTATCCGACAACAAGGACAAGCATTTGCGCCTAAAGCATGAGATCGGCACGCTGCTTGAACGCTATCACGACGAGGGCAAGCAGCCGCCTGCCATGGCCAAAAGCATGAGCCACATGAAAACCGGCATGAAAATGGCCTTTGACGAATCCGACAAAACGGTTGCCGACCTGATCACCGACGGCTGCAACATGGGCGTCAAGACGCTTTACCGCTATCTCAACGAATACAAAGCCGCCGACGAAAAAAGCAAGGCAGTCGCCAAAAACCTCATCGATTTGGAAGAATCGTTGCGCGCCGATTTGGCTTCCTATTTGTAAAGTTTATAAGGTCACCCGGCTTTATAAGACCGCCCGGCAGAATTTGCAAAAAAAAGCCTTGATACGCCCGTTTTTTGCGCGGCGGTCAAGGTTTTGCTTTTATAAAAACGCTTTTGTCGGTAAAATTGCCGAAATTTAGGCAGAACGCTTGACAAACACGGCGGTTTTGGCTATAATTATCCTAGATATGTTGTACACATTTTTTGTGTTCTTCATCCTTCAATAATTCGATACAATTCGGAGATGATTGTTATTCTCAGTATGACCGGCTGCGGCTATGCACGCGTTCAGACGGGAAATGTTCTTCTTACGGCGGAAATCAAATCCGTCAATTCCCGTTATCTTGACATCAACTGCAAGACACCGCGCGCTTACAGCCGCTTGGAAGAAAAAATCAAGGCACTCATCGGCACCTATGCCACACGCGGCAAAGTGGACATCTATTTAAGTGCCGAAACCGCTCCCGGTGAAGCCGATACTGCCCTCTCGCTCGACGAAGGCTACTTAAAGAACTATCTTGCCTGCTTAAAAGAATTGCGCGACCGCTATGGCTTAAAGGATGACATTTCGGTCATGTCCGTTGCCGCCAACCGCGATGTTTTCACCTACCAAACGGCCGACGAGAGCACCGAAGAGCTTTGGGCACGCGTTGAACCGGCGTTATGTGCGGCTTTGGAAGAATTTGCCGCCATGAAGCGTGCCGAAGGTGCGAGGTTAGCTGCGGATATGCTTGCCAAAATCGACGTGTTGGAAAGCTATGTCGCCGAAATCGAGCGGCTTGCGCCGAACGTGGTTGCCGAATACGAAAAGCGGTTAACCGAGCGTGTGGAGGAATTGCTTGCCGGTGCGGACATCGACAAGACACGCATTGTCGAGGAAGTGGCGATTTTTGCCGACCGTGTGGCCATTGACGAAGAATTGGTGCGCTTAAAGAGCCACATTGCCCAGTTCCGTGCGATGTTACGCGAAGACGGCGACGCGCCGCGCGGCAGAAAGCTGGATTTTCTCTTGCAGGAAATCAACCGTGAAATCAACACCACCGGTTCCAAATGCACCGATGCCGCCATCGCCAAAATCGTGGTGGATGCCAAGAGCGAAGCGGAAAAGATCCGCGAGCAGGTGCAGAATCTGGAATAAACGTGCCGAACGGCAAAAAGATAAAGGATAAACATATGAAGTTAATCAACATCGGCTACGGGAATTTAGTCAACAGTGCCAAGGTGGTTTCGGTGGTAAGTCCCGATGCCGCGCCCATTAAACGTTTGATGCAGGATGCCCGCGACGCCGGGAAGCTCATCGATGCTTCCAGCGGCAAAAAAACACGTTCGGTGCTTGTGGCCGACAGCGGTCATGTGGTGCTTTCGGCACTCAGCTGTGAGGCATTGCAGGCACGCTTAAATGAGAACGAAGAAAATGAAAGCGAGGCGGAAGCATGAACAAGCAGAATGAACCTGCCAAGGGACGGCTTCTTGTGGTTTCCGGCCCATCCGGCGTCGGAAAAGGCACGGTGTTAGCGGAGCTTTTGAAGCGAAGCGACGATTATGCCTATTCGGTATCGGCGACCACGCGTGCGCCGCGCCAAGGCGAAATTGACGGCAAGAACTACTTTTTCAAAACGCGCGGCGAATTTGAGAAAATGATCGAAAACGATGAGCTTCTCGAATATGCCGAATACAACGGAAATTACTACGGAACGCCGAAAAAATTCGTAAACGAACTCACCGCCCGCGGCAAAAACGTGATTTTGGAAATCGAAGTGCAGGGTGCGATGAAAGTAAAAGCGCGCTGTCCGGAAGCGGTCATGATCTTTATTGCTCCCGAAAGCAAAGAGATTCTTCGCGAGCGGCTATACGGACGCGGAACGGAATCCGAAGCGGTCATCAACGGCCGCATCGCTATTGCCGAGCGCGAATTGCGTGCCTGCCTCTTATACGATTACATCACCGTCAACCGTGAGGGGCACGCCGATGTGTGTGCCGCCGACATTGAGGCGGTTGTCCGTGCCGAAAAGTTAAAAACGCGCGAACGTTTTTCGGATGTGTGCGGCTTTTTCAAATAAACTACATACCGTTTGAACAAAAGGCTGTTATAACAGCCATGATATAAAGGAGATTGAACCATGTCGAAACCTTCGATTGCAGAGCTTTCCAAAAACAACAAATACAACCGCTATACGCTCGTGATGGCGGCCGCCAAAGGCGCACGCTATGTGATTGCCAAGGAAAACTACGAAAAGGAACACCCCGAATATGAGCAGTATAAGGCGCTGACCGGCAAAAAGACGGAAAAGACTGAAGAAAAGCCGGTCATGGAAGCCATCAATATGCTCTACAACGGCGAAATGCTCATCAAGACGGTCGGTGAAGACGGCGAGCTTGAAACCCTGGAGCTTTCCGCCAAGGACAAGGAAATGATTGCCGAACAGGAAAAGGAAGCCGGAGAGATCGCCGTCAAGGCAGAAGAACCGGACATCGAATAAATCGAATTCGCATAAAGGCTTTTGTAAAGCAAGAACTTTTTCGCCTAAGTGACAAAGCACGAAGGCCTTCCCTGCAAAACTGTCCGTCCGATACAAACAAGATTCAGACAAACGATCCCATGATTCAATGAAAAACCGCTCGCCGGAAACGAAAAACAACGCGAGCGGCTTTGTATGTCGGGAGGTGAAAGCGTGTTTGCAAACGTGCGTATCCTAAACGCACCGTTTCCCATCGATAAAAGCTATTGTTACGAGGTGCCGCTGCAACTTGAAAAGCATTTGCAGCCGGGCAGCGTGGTGGTCGTGCCGTTCGGCGGCGGCAACAGCACAAAAAATGCGGTTGTCGAAAGCTTATGCGGCAAGACGGAGTTAGATGCGAAAAAAATCAAACCGATTCTCGGTGTGCCGGGAAAATATCTGTTTATCAAGCCGGAACTGCTCGAACTTTGCCACTTCATGAGCAACCGGCTGTTCTGCTCTGTCGGCGATGCCGCCAAATGCGTGCTGCCATCGGGACTGGGTGTGGAACGCACCGAATTTTACACGCCGCTTGAAACGCCGCTCGATCCGACGATGCTTGAAAAGCTCAACATCAGTGCCAAAAGTATGTATGCCTATCTGACACGCACCGGACGCGCCTCTTTAGGCGAACTGCGTACACAATTCGGCTCCGGTGCGGCAAGCGGCGCAAGGGTTTTGTGCGAACTCGGGCTTTGCCGTGCCGAAGAAGGCTATGAATGCACGCTCGGCACCAAAAACGAGAAATATGCGGCACTGATTGAAGACGGCGATTTTGCCGAAAAAATCGAAGCCGCCGCCCTCACGCCCAAGCAGAAAGCTGCCTATGAAGTGCTGCTTGCCGCCGAAGCGCCGATGGCGGTGTCCGAATTGACCGCCGAAGCCGGGTGCGGCAAATCGGTTGTGGAGCAGCTTGCCAAAAAAAATCTCATCCGCCTGTTTGAGAAAAATCTCGACCGCACGGAGAATCTGCTCACCGCGTTCGACCAAAACGAATACGGCGATTTTTCGCTGTCCGAAGAGCAAAATGCCGCACTGCAAACACTGCTTTCGCTCTACGAAGCACCCACGGCCAACGCCGCACTGTTATGGGGCGTGACCGGAAGCGGCAAGACCAATGTCATCCTAAAGCTCATCGACCGCGTGCTTGCCGACGGCAAAACCGTCATTGTGCTTGTTCCCGAAATCGCGCTCACCTCGCAGACAGTCGGCCGCTTTGCCGCACGCTACCAAAAAGACGGCATTGCGCTCATTCATTCGGCTCTTTCCGTCGGCGAACGCACGGATGCCTGGAAAAAAATCCACGACGGCAATGCCAAAATCGTTATCGGCACACGCTCGGCCGTTTTTGCGCCCATCGACAACATTGGCTTGATCGTCATGGATGAGGAACACGAAGGCTCTTTCAAATCCGACCAATCGCCCAAATATCACGCGCGTGACATTGCCAAATTCCGCTGTGTTTATCACAAGGCACTGCTTGTCATGGCGTCCGCAACGCCATGCATCGAGAGCTTTTACAAGGCAAAAACCGGGAAATATACGCTCGTCACGCTGAAAAACCGCTACGGCGGCAAGAGTCTTCCCGATGTGACCTTTTACGATATGAAAACCGAGCCATACTATGAGCTGCCCGAGGATGCGTTTGATGCGGCAAAAGACGCTACGTCCGACCCGTTTTTGCCGAGTGCTTTTCCCGAAAGTGCGGCCGCAAGCCGCCATGCGGCACTCGAAAAGGCCGAGGAGGCCGGTCTGCCGCTCGTTCTCGGCACGCGCTTAAAGCAAGAGCTGACCGACTGTCTTGACCGCGGCGAACAGGCGATTTTGTTTGTCAACCGGCGCGGCTATCGGGCGTTTGCGCTCTGCCGCGGCTGCGGCTATGTGTTCACTTGCCCGAACTGCAGTGTGTCGCTCACGCACCACAAGCTGGGGCGCACCGGCCAAAGCATGATGGTTTGCCACTATTGCGGCTATCGGGAGCCGATTCCGACGGTCTGCCCGGCCTGCAAAAAAGAGCACATTTCCTTTGTCGGCAGCGGCACGCAGCTTGTGGAGGAAACGCTTGCCAAACGGTATCCGAAGGCGCGTGTTTTACGCATGGATGCCGACACGACCGGCGGCAAAAACGGGCATGAGCGGATCTTGACCGACTTCCGTGCCGGAAAAGCCGATATTTTGGTCGGCACGCAGATGGTCGCCAAGGGACATGACTTTCCGAAGGTATCGCTTGTCGGTGTGGTCATGGCGGACACGTCCTTATTCGTCAACGATTTCCGTGCCGGTGAAAAGACCTTCAGCCTGTTAACGCAGGTTTTGGGCAGAGCCGGGCGATCGGATAAAGTGACCGGCCGCGCCATCGTGCAGACGTATGTGCCGGACAACGAAATTTTACGGCTTGCGGCAAGCCAAGATTATGAAAAATTCTACAACGCTGAAATTGCTTTTCGGAAAGCCTCGGTTTTTCCGCCCTTCTGCGACCTCGTCACGGTAAACTTTGCTTCGCCGGTCGAACACAGCACGGAAAACGCCGTCAAAATTTTCGGTGCAGAATTGGATACGCTTGCCAAAACCGCCTACAGCGACGTGAAATTCATTCTGTACGGCCCGTTCCGCAACGAGATCTACAAGCTTGCCGGGAAATACCGTATGCGCTTTCTCATCAAATGCCGCGCGTCGGCACGGATGCGTGAGATGCTTGCGGTGCTTCTCAAAAAATACATACCGGCGTTCAAGGACGTGAGCGTTTCGGTCGATGTCAATCCCACCAACTTATAGCCAAAGAGAGGTTTACAACAATGGCAATTCTTCATATTTTAACCGAAGATACGGCAAACGATATTCTGCGCAAGACCAGCAAGCCTGTCGCCGAAGTGACGCCCAAGATCGAGACGCTTTTAGACGACATGAAAGACACGCTCATCAAAGCGGGCGGTGTGGGACTTGCCGCCGTGCAGGTCGGAATCTTGCGCCGCATTTATATCATTGATGCCGGTGTGGAGGAAGACCGGCACGAGATCATCGAGTTCATCAATCCCGAGATCATCCGCACCGAAGGCGTTCAAGAGGAGGTCGAGGGCTGTCTGTCCGTTCCGGGCAAATACGGTCTGACACACCGTCCGGCAAAGGTGACCGTGCGCGCCAAGAACCGCGCCGGCGAAACCTTCGAATACACCGGAACCGGACTAATCGGCCGCTGTTTGTGCCACGAATACGACCATCTCGACGGCATTCTCTACACCGACAAGGCCGTGCGGATGCTCGACCCGGACGAATACGAATAAAAAGGCTTTTGAAAACGCGCCAAAGGATTTGAAAACATGAACATTTTATTTATGGGAACACCGGATTTTGCCACGGCAAGTCTTGCCGCGCTTTTAGATGCCGGAAAGCACGTCTGCGCCGTCGTCACGCAGCCCGACAAAGCACGCGGCCGCGGCATGAAGGTCACGTTCAGCGATGTGAAAAAATTTGCACTCGAAAAAAATCTGCCGGTTTTACAGCCGGAGACCTTAAAAAACGGAGCTTTTCTGCCGACGCTTGAAGAATACAAGCCGGATTTAATCGCGGTGGTCGCTTACGGCAAAATTCTGCCGGAATACATCTTAAACTTCCCGAAATACGGCTGTGTCAACGTTCACGGTTCGCTTCTGCCGAAATACCGCGGTGCGGCTCCCATCCAACGTGCCGTATTAAACGGCGACAGCATCAGCGGCGTCACCACCATGCGTCTTGACAAGGGCATGGACACGGGCGATATGTATTTATCCGAAGCGGTCGAAATCGGTGAAAACATGACGACCGGCGAGCTGTTCGACGCGCTTGCCGAAATCGGCGGAAACTTGCTTGTGCAAACGGTGGACGCATTGGAAAACGGCTCGGCAAAGCCGCTTCCGCAGGATCACGCAAACGCCACGCACGCCGACAAGATCACGCCGGAGGAATGCGAAGTCGATTTTTCGCTTCCGGCACGCGCGGTTCACAACCGCATTCGCGGTCTTTCGCCGTTTCCGGGTGCGTTTTCGCATTTGGATGGCAAAATTGTCAAGCTGTACGACAGCCGCTTAAACGACGAAACCGGCGAAAAAGCGCCGTGCGGCACGGTACTTGAGGCCTCGCGCGACGGTGTTGTGATCGCCTGCGGCACAGGCTCGGTGCGGCTTTTGTCGTTCAAGCCGGAGGGAAAAGGCATTCTTTCGGCAGCCGACATGGTCAACGGACGCAAAATCGCCGCCGGAATGCGGTTTGAAACCGGAAAGGACGCGCAATGAGTGAAATTTTAATGCAAAGCATCGGCATTCTCGGTGCTGCCTGCAGCATTGTTTCGTATCAGTTCAAGGACAATCGGAAATACTTTGTTTTACAGGCACTGTGCGGTCTTTGTTTCGGTGTTCACTATTGGCTGTTGGGAGCATACACCGGCTCGATTTTAGATTTTATCTGCTTAATACGCGGATTCGGATATGCTGTTGAAAGAAACAGAAAACCGTATTTCACGCTGATTTTATCCTGTTCACTGATTCTTGCGGCAACAGCATTGACCTATGACGGCTATTTATCGCTTTTGCCGTGTGCGGCGCTTCTCACAAGCAGCGTCGGAATGTTTACCGGCCGTCCGACAGGTATGCGCATATTGCAGTTCACGGTCGTTTCGCCGGGTTGGCTCATATACAACATTTGCACTTTTTCCATCGGCGGCATCCTCTGCGAAGCATTTAATATGCTGTCGATTCTCGTTTATTTCATCCGCACAAAGCTGTTGAAAAAAGATATTTCCGCATAAAAAGGAGTTGTTCTCATGCCTTATATGTATTACAGTCCGGATTCCATGTGGACGTATGTCCTCATCGTTCTTCCGGCGGTGCTCATCGCGTTATGGGCATCGGCCAATGTCAATTCGACCTTCAAGAAATATGCGCAGATCCCAAGCACCAGCGGCTTTACGGGCGCGGATGCGGCACGGCGCATTTTGGATGCGAACGGGCTTACACACATCCGCATCGAACACGTAAACGGAAAGCTTACCGACCATTACGATCCGAAAGCGGAGGTCATCCGGCTGTCCGATTCGGTTTACGACAACCGCAGTGCGGCAGCCATCGGTGTTGCGGCGCACGAGGCGGGACACGCAGTGCAGCACGCCGAAGGATATTTTCCGCTTGTGGTGCGCAATGCCATCATTCCGGTATGCAACATTGGCTCGAATCTTGCCATGCCGCTCATCCTTTTAGGCTTGGTACTCGATGTGTTCGGACTTTGCACCATCGGGATACTTGCGTTTTCGCTTTCAACGGTCTTTCAGCTCATCACGCTGCCGGTGGAATTCAATGCCAGCAGCCGTGCGCTTGCGGCACTCGCATCAAGCGGTCGGTTTACCGAGGAAGATTTATCGAACGCCAAAAAGACGCTTCGTGCGGCGGCGCTCACGTATGTGGCGGCATTAGCGGTCTCGCTTGCCAATCTGCTGCGTTTGATCATCTTAGTGAACGGGCGCAGACGGCGCGATTAGAAGAAAGCCGAGGGCTTTGACCCTCGGCTTTCTCTCCGCAATCGC